>JAOTZF010000148.1 GCA_029861485.1 Thermoleophilia bacterium
CCGACCGGTTTGTGGGCGATCCCGAGTTGGAGCGCACCCTGGACTACGTCTGCATGCGACTCACCGATACCGCCACCCGCACCCTCGCCCGCTCAGCACCCGGGCTGTTGGACTTTGACGCGCGCGCCATTGCTCCGCGGCTGCCGCATGAGGCCCTCGTGGTCATCGGCGAGCGAGATCGCGTTACCCGGCCTGAGTGCGCCCAGGAGGTCGCCGACCTGATGCCGAGGGGTCGGGCGATGCCCGTGAGGGACGTGGCGCATTTCCCTCACATCGAGGCCCGCGAGGTGGTGCTTCCGGCGATCGTGGAGCATCTCGCCGCATGAGCGAGCCGGAGCGCGGCACCCTCGTGGACCTGGCGCGGAGATCCGCCCATGGGGCAGGCGATGTTCTGCTGGAGCACTTCGACGGTCCGCTGAGCGGCGTTGAGAGCAAGAGCACCCGCACGGACCTGGTGAGCGATGCGGACCGGGCCGCCGAGCGGGTGATCGTCGAGACGATCAGCGGCGCGCGGCCAGACGATGAGATCGTCGCCGAGGAGGGTGGAGGAAAGCAGGGCACGAGCGGACTGCGCTGGCTGGTGGACCCGCTTGATGGCACCACCAACTTCCTCTGGAGGCTGCCCCACTGGGCGGTGAGCGTCGCGGTCTTCGACGACGACGGTCCTCTGGCGGCGGTCGTGTACGACCCCTCGCGCGGGGAGACCTTTTCCGCCTCGCGCGCCGGCGGGGCTCACGACGGGCTCGGCCCCTTGCGTGTTCGCGCCGAGGCCTCCCTTTCCGAGGCCCTCGTCGGAACGGGCTTCAACTACGCGGCCGACGAGCGAGCCCGGCAGGCCGGTCGTCTCGCCCGCATGATCCCGGAGGTTCGCGACGTCCGGCGCCACGGCGCCGCCGCGCTCGACCTGGCCTGGGTGGCCGCCGGCCGCCTCGACGCCTTCTTCGAGACCGGACTCGCGCCGTGGGACTGGGCGGCCGGCGCCCTGCTCATTCGCGAGGCGGGCGGTGCGCTCGAGGTGCTGCCGGCACGCGATGGCAGCCCCGAGTGCGTCGTCGCCTCTTCGCGGGCGCTTATGCCGCAGCTGCGGGCACTCGTCAGCGGCGCGTACCGATGACCGTCGCCGCGCCACCGGCAGACCGTCTGTGGGAGGTCGACGTCGCGCGCACCGTCGCCATCGTGATGATGGTCGCCTACCACGCGGCCTACGACGTGACGACTCTCGCTCCGCAGACCGGGGTCGACGCGTTCTCCGGCGGATGGCGCGCGCTGCAGGTCGCCACAGGCACGTCGTTCCTGCTGATCGTCGGCATCAGCTTGATGATTGGAAACGGGCGAGCGCGCCAGCGTGGACTTGCGGGTATCGCGCTGTGGCAACGCCAGGCGCGGCGGGCGCTCCAGGTGCTCGCGGCCGCCCTATTGGTCTCCATCGCGACGTTCGTCGCGCTCGGCGACGAATACATCCGCTTCGGCATCCTGCACTGCATCGCGCTCTCGATGTTCCTCGGGCCGCTGTTCGCCCGGTTGGGCCTGCTGAACGTGCCCCTGGGCATCGCCGCGATCTGGCTGGGTTTCTGGCTCGAGGACCGCACCTTCGGTACGCCCTGGCTAATGCCGCTCGGTCTTCGTCCCGACTCCGAGCTCGGAGTCGACTACTACCCGTTGCTGCCGTGGTTCGGGATCGTGTTGATCGGTCTTGCCATCGGCGGCGTGCTCTACCCGAAGGGCCAGCGAGGGCCGCTCATCTCTTGGCTCGCAAGCTCGGGTGGGCGCCTCGGCCAGGCCCTGGGCGCGCCCGGCCGCAGGGCGCTGCCGATCTACCTCGTGCACCAGCTGATCCTGCTGCCGCTGGTGGCTCTGGCCCTGATCCTCGTCGGGACCGAGATCGACTTCGGCAACCTCTAGCTGGGGCTAGCCGGGTGCCGCGAGCGCCTGGTCCACGTCCCAGATGATGTCCTCGATGGTCTCGATGCCCACCGAGATTCTCACCATGTCCTCGCTCACGCCGGCGGCCTCCAAGGCCTCGTCGTCGAGGCGCCGATGAGTGGTGGAGGCGGGGTGGATCACGAGGGTCTTGGCGTCGCCGACGTTGGCGAGGTGCGAGCAGAGTCTGCAGGCCTCGATGAACCTCACGCCGCTATCTCGGCCGCCCTCGATACCGAAGGTCAGCACCGCGCCGGCGCCCCCGGGCAGGTACCGCTGGGCGAGCGCGCGATCGGCGCTCGACGGTAAACCCGGGTAGTTGACCCACCGCACGCGCGGATGCTCCACGAGGAACTCGGCGAGCTGTCGCGCGTTCTGCACATGGCGGTCCATGCGCAGCGAGAGCGTCTCCAGGCCCTGCAGCAGCTGGAAGGAGTTGAACGGCGAGATCACCGGGCCGAGGTCGCGCATGGTTTCGACCCGCGCCTTCATGATGAAGGCGAAGTTTCCAAAGGTCTCCGAGAAGCGCATCCCGCGGTAGCCGGGGCTTTCGTCCACCATCTCCGGGAAGGCGCCCTCCTCCCAGCGGAAGGTGCCGGCATCGACAAGAACGCCGCCCATCGTGGTGCCGTGACCGCAGATCCACTTCGTGGCCGAGTGGGTCACCAGGTGGGCCCCGTGCTCGAAGGGCCGGCAGAGGTACGGGGTGGCGAAGGTGTTGTCGATCATCAGCGGGATGCCGTGCTCGTCGGCCACACTCGCCACGGCCGCGATGTCGAGCACATCCAGCTTCGGGTTGCCGATCGTCTCGCCGTAGAGCAGCTTGGTGGCCGCGCCGATCGCCGCGCGCCAGGCGTCGGGGTCGCGGGGATCGACGAACGTCGCCTCGATGCCCATCCGGCCAAACGTCATGGCGAGCTGGTTGTGGCTACCGCCATAGAGGTGGCTCGAGCTCACAACGTGATCGCCGGAGCGCAGCAGGGTGGTGAATGCGACCGCCTGGGCGGCAAGACCGCTGGCGGTAGCGAGAGCGCCGACCCCACCTTCGAGCATCGCGACCCGCTCCTCGAACACCGCGGTGGTGGGATTCATGATTCGCGTGTAGATGTTCCCGAAGCGGTTCAGGTCGAAGAGATCGGCCGCGTGCTCGACGTCCTCGAAGACGTAGGCCGCGCTCTGGTAGATCGGCACGGCGCGCGCACCCGAGCCGGGCTCGACCCGCTGGCCGGCGTGGATGGCGGCGGTGTCAAAGCCAAAGGTGCGGTGCTCGCTCATCGGAACGGCTGCCAGCGCTTGCTGCCGATCACACCGGTCGCCAGACCGACGTTGTTGAGACCACCGAAGAAGCGAGTGTGCTCCATCTTGATGCAGCGGTCCATGACAACCCTAAGACCGGCCTCACTGGCCGTAGCGGCGGCCTCTTCGTGAACGAGGCCGAGCTGCATCCAGATCACCCTCGCGCCGACGGCGATCGCCTCATCCACGACGGCGGGGATCTCCTCGACCCGGCGGAAGATGTCGACGATCTCGATGGGACCGAGCTCCGCTGTGCCGGCGAGATCCGGCACGCAGGGGATCTCGAAGACCTCCCGGCAGCGCGGGTTGACCGGCGTGATGTCGTAGCCCGCCGCCCGCATGTGCACAGCGACCCGATAGCTGGGTCGGCTCGGCCGCGCCGAGAGGCCGACCACCGCGAGGCGCCGGTAATGCAGCAGGACCTCGCGGATCTCGTCACTGGGAGCGCCCTGGGCAATTCCGGCGAGCCGTGCCATCGAGCGAGTCTACGCCGCGCGTTTTCCTGCCGGCCCTATCTGACCGGCCTCCATTTTCGGAGCTCGTCCTTCAGGCCCGTCGGGAGGTCGCGCCAGTCGAGGTCGAGCAGCGCGCCGTAGAGCGCGTTTGAGCGAGGTGTGGCGTGGGTAGGCCGCGCGAAGTCGGCGGAAGCACTCCACCGCCCCAAGCACCTCCAGCTCGTCGGGGCACGTGACGCCGATCCCCGCCAGGCGTGCCGCCGTAGTCGGTCCGATGTTGCGCAGCGGCCAAGCTCTTCCTCCATGCGGGCCGGGTCCTCCATCCAGATCACCGTGAGCCGCACGTCGCAGGCAAGCGCCCGCGGCGATGAGAGCGAGGACGAGTATTCCGAGCACCTGCCAGATCCAAGTGTCGGCCGGGATCGCGCCGGCGGATTGCTCGCTCGCATTCACCCGACGTGCGGCGTCAAAACCGGCCAAGCCTCTACTCGCGACTAGGAGTGATCTCGCGCGTCCTGAGCTTCAATCTCTCTCAAGTAAACCTCCATGAGTCCCCCATCCGACGTGCGCCCCAGCCGGCGCGCGGGTACGACGGACGGCTCGCGCTCTTATCAAGACCCGCTCAACGAGAGGCTCCGGCGCGATGGTCTGGTTCCCATCGACTACCTCGTTAACAACCGGTTCACATCAGCGTCACGCGGAGGCCGCAGGGCGGCGCCGCACCCCGGGCTACGCTCGCGCCGATTCCGAACTGTCTTGAACAAGGAGCACCTCATTATGAAGCGTCGACGTCGGCTCGCCCTCGTGCTGGCGACCACCGCCTTCGCCATAGGAGTTGTCGCGGCCGGCTGCGGCGATGACGACGACGGTGGCGATGGGGGAAGCAGCGACCTTTCGGGCAGCATCGTCGTCGACGGTTCGTCGACCGTCGCCCCGCTGACCTCGGCGGCCGCCGAGGCGTTCAACGCCGACAACCCGAACGTCGACGTCGAGGTTCGCGTTTCGGGTACCGGCGGCGGCTTCGAGGTGTTCTGCTCCGGCGAGACCGACATCTCCGACGCCTCGCGTCCGATCAAGGACGAGGAGGCCGCCACCTGCGCCGGGAATGGCATCGAGTACGAAGAGGTCCGCGTCGGATCTGACGGCATCACCGTGGTGACCGGCGCCCGTGGCGAGATCGAAAGCTGCCCCCTCACCATCGAGCAGCTCAACGCCATCTGGGCGCCCGACTCCAAGATCAATAACTGGGATCAGATTCCCGGCGGCAGCTTCCCCAGTGTCGAGCTGAGCCTGGCTGGCGCCGACTCCCAGTCCGGTACCTACGACTTCTTCAACGAGGATGTGCTGGGC
>JAOTZF010000149.1 GCA_029861485.1 Thermoleophilia bacterium
CATCGACGCGTCGAGCTCTCCTTCCTGATACTTACGGGCATGGCCGCGCCTCCTGACGGCCACGCGGGTCACTGCCCGCGGGATATCGGGCTGAGTCGATACCACCGTCACGTGGCCGTGAGACCCCTCAGGCCGGTCTGCGGGCCCCCGGCTACCCGGCCAGCAGGTCGCGGAGCGCCGGCTCGAGATGCGGATGTCGGAACACATAGCCGGCCTCCTCGATGGCGGCCGGCAGAGCCGGCTGCCCGGCGACCACCGCCGTGGCCCCCTCGCCGAAGATCAGCCTCAAGGCGAATCCCGGCGTCGGCACGAATGACGGGCGCTTGAGCACTCGCCCGAGGGTGCGGGCAAGCTCCCGTTGACGCACGGGGTTCGGGGCCGTCGCATTGACGGGGCCGACGACGTCCGAGTCGTCGATCGCCTGCAGGATGATCCCGACCTCGTCGTCGATGTGGATCCAGGGGAACCACTGGCGGCCTCCGGCGAGGGGACCCCCCACGAACATCTTGGTCGCCTTGGCGAGCGGCGGCAGCACTCCCTTATCGGGGTCGAGCACGATGCCGGTGCGGACCAACACCACGCGTACGCCTTTCTCGGCGGCAGACATGGCAGCGTCTTCCCACTCCATGCACATGTCGGCCAGGAAATCCTCGCCGGGGCCGTCACTTTCGACCACGGGGTCATCCGAGGGTCCGTAGTACCCGACAGCGCTCGCGTTCACGAGCACCCTCGGGTCGCCGTTGGAGAGGGCCTCGACCAACCGCCGCGTCGTTCCGACGCGGCTCTCGCGCATTTGCTTCTTGCGGTCTTCGGTCCACCGGACCGGAGCCACGGGCCGCCCGGCCATGTTGACCACGGCGTCGACGGCGACGGTCAGCTCAGCGGGCGCGGGACCCTCGGCCGCATCCCAGGCCACCGCGGTGGCACCTTCGATCGTCGCGCCCCGGCGCGAGACCGCAAGCACCTCATCGCCACGTGCGACGAGCGCATCCACGACTCTGCGCCCGATCAGTCCCGTTGAGCCGACGACGGCGACCTTCACGCTACCCCTCTCACTCGGCGCCCGGATCGGGTGGCTCGCCGTGCCCGTACGGACGCGAGGCGTTCGGGTACTTGGCGAGCACGGCCTCGATCTCGGCCTCCTCGTCGGCCCTCAAGGGGGCCCCGGCGAGCGCCGCGTTCTCGCGTGCCTGCGCGCCATCGCGCATACCGATGATGGCCGAGGTGATCTCAGGACGTCTCAATACCCACCCAACCGCGAGCTCGGCGACGCCCCCGGGGCGGCCCGCATCGTCCGCGATCCGGGCGAGTTCCCTCGTCACGGCGACCCGCTGGGGATAGGCCTCGTCGGTGAAGAGCTCGCTCTCGGCGCGCCAATCGTTGGACGGGAAGGTGGTCTGCTCACCCATCTTGCCCGTCAACAGACCGTGGGCCAGAGGGCCGTACGCGAGCACGCCGACCTGGTTGTCCGCGCACCAGGGCAACTCCCCCGCCTCGATGTCGCGCCGCATCAGGTGGTAGCCGGGTTGGTAGGCGTCGATCGGGGCCACCTTCGCGGTCTGCTCCAGCTCGTTGAGGTCGTAATTCGAGACGGCGATCGCGCGGATCTTGCCTTCGTCGCGGAGCTCCACGAGCGCGCCGATCGTCTCTTCGATCGGTACCGACGCCACCGGCCAATGCACGTGGTAGATGTCCACCGAATCCCGTCCCAGGGCCTCCAGGCTGCGGTCGAGCGCCATGCGGAGGTAGTCGCGGCTGGCGTCGCGCCAGATTCTGAACTCCGGCTCGAGCTCCCAGGCGACCCCGCCTTTGGTCGAGACGAGGATCTCGCCACCTCGCTCCGCGAGCACCTCCCCCACGACCCGCTCGGCACGGCCTTGGCCGTAGATGTCAGCGGTGTCGACCCAGTTGATTCCGGCATCGATGGCCGCGTGCAGCGCCTCCTCGGACTGGGCATCGTCCGCGCCGCCCCACCGACCGCCGAAGACCCACGTTCCAATGCCGATGACCGACAACTCGATATCCGTGCTGCCGAGTGTCCGTCGCTCCATGCCACCCCCAAGAAACTGGCGCGGCCAGTCTATCGGCGAGCGTATGAGAGCGGCCGACTAGCGGCCGGTGATACGCACGGTGCGGCTGATCGCCCGCTCGCCACGCGCCAGCCGTCCCAGCGCGGCGACCCGCAACCGGTAGCGACCGGCGGGCAGACCCTGCAACGGCAGGGACACGCCGAAACGCCCGGCGCGTACCCGCCGCACGCGCCTTACCTCGGGCGGGGCCTTCAGAACCGCGCTCGCGCTGGCCTGCCACAAGACCGGAGCCAGCGTCACGCGGACGCGTCCCCTACGCACCGCGGCGCCGGACACCTTGAGTGTGCCGCCCTCGCGAACTCGGCGCTTGGTCTTCGCGCGGGCCACCGTAGGGCGCCGCGGCGTCACCAAGCGACGGATCACACGCCGGTTGCCGGCCCGGTCGGTGACGATCAGCCGTACACGGCGAGGGGCTTTACTCGGGAAGCGGTGCGTAAGGGAACGTCCCCTTGCGATTCGCTTCCCGATACGCCAGGCGATGTTCTTTTGCGCGACACCGACGCCCTTGTCGCGGATCTTCGCGGTGAAGATCACGCGGCGCCCTCGCACTTTCCACGATATGGAGGCGGTGGGCGCGGCACGATCCACGACGACCGTGTGACGCTCGGGCTCGGCATCGACCCGCCCCTCGCTACCGACGGCCTTCACGGCGACCGCGTGGCGCCCGGAGGACAGAGCGACCCGGAACGCGCTGCTGGTAAGGGGCATGCTCCAGGGGGCGTCATCGACGCGGTACTGATACGCGTCCGCACCGGTCAGAGCGACCCGATAGCCGAGATTGCGTGCCTTCGTGCGACGCGGAGGCGTGCGCACGAATCGCGCGTTGGCAACGCTCTGCGGGGTTGCGCCCGTGGCGACGACGGCCGCGAAGCTGTCGAGGGATCCGAAGCCGTAGGTGGAGTCCTTGCCTGCGGGGCCGAGGTCCCCGGCGGTCGCGGTCATGGCCGCGAGCACCTCATCCGGCGAGAGCCCCGGCGAGTACTGGCGCAGCAGCGCCGCCACCCCGGCAACGTGGGGAGCGGCCATGGATGTTCCACTGAAGCTGAGGTAGCCGCCGAAGTATCCGGCCAAGATGCCCTCGCCGGGGGCGGCGATGTCGGGCTTGGTCAGCACGGTACCTGCGGCCGGTCCGCTGCCATCACCGTCCTGCCATACGATGGGGCCGCGAGACGAGAAGCTCGACGCGGCCTCGACGGAATCGATCGCCCCCACGGCGATCGACTCCGGGTAGGACGCCGGGCTGCCCACCGACCCAGGGGTGGGACCGGTGTTGCCCGCCGCGAAGACCGGCACGATCCCCAAACTGCGCCAGTGGCGCACGACCGAGCGGAACCAGGTGTCGTTCGCGTCGCCCGCGGTCCACGAGTTGTTGATCACCGCCGGGCGGTCGTTAGTGGCCGGGTTTCCGTCCGGGTCGGCGATCCACTCGGCAGCTGCGAGCAGTTGGCTGCCGGGGGCGGAGCCGCTTGCGCCGATGGCCTTGGCGACGATGAGGTTCGCACCCGGCGCCACTCCGATCGGTGCGCCCTCCACCGATCGACCGACGGCAGTGCTCGCCGTATGCGTACCGTGGCCGTTGTCATCGTACGGCTGGGACTGCCCGTTGACGAAGTCCCGCCATGCCAGCACCTTGCTGGTCAGCGCCGGATTCGCCGGATCGATGCCGGTGTCGATGTGACCGACGCGCACACCGGCGCCCGTAAGCCCCAGGTCGCTCCATACGCGATCAGCGCCGATGCTGGATATGCCCCAGTTTCCGGTGCCCGGGTCGGGCAGAGCACCGGTGCCGGCGATGCTGACGACCGGCTCGGGCTCGACGGAGGCGACCTGCGGCGATTGCCGCAGTCGGGCGATTTCCTCGGCCGTCGCATCGACCGTCATCACACCGCCAAGCCAGTAGCTCTCGGCTCGCGTCTCGTCGATGCCGGCCTCGACCAGCAGATCGGACTGGCGCCCCAACGCGAAATCGCGCCCGGCCTGCTCGCTCTGCACGTGGGTCGTCGGGCTCGAGCCGCCCGCCCTGAGGGTGACCACGATCGGGCTGGTCCTCTCGGCTGAGGGCCCGCGGCCGCCTGGGCGCGGCACGCTTTCTGCATGGGCAAGGGAGACGGCGCAGGGGTAGCTGAGCAGCGTGAGCGCAGACAGCGCGCTCAGCGCCACACCACGAAGACTGAATTGCGAGCGATCCATGCCCTGCTGCAAGCCGCCCTCCCTGGCGTTGGCTACCTGCATCCCGGGGATCGGTTCGACCGCCCGAGCGGTTGACGTCCATCAGAACAACCTCGTGGGCAATCCCTCCAGACCTCCGTAAAATCTTGCGGGCATGCCCGTCTTCATCTGCACCCGGTGCGGCCATCGCGAGGCCGCCAGCGATCGCCATGTGCGGCATCAGCCTCGCGGCTGCTCCCGCTGTGGCTTCGGCTTTCTCTTCGAGCTGCTGGAGGACTACTACCCGAGCCCCAAGACCGGCCTGCTCGCCTGTGATAGCGAGCGCCGCGTGCTGGCCATCGGACTCGCCACGACCGCCGTCACCGGCTTCCGTGAGCAGGACCTGCTCGGCCAAGAAGTGATGGAGCGCCTTGGCATCTCCGGCTACGAGGGCGGGGACCCGGCGGAGCGTGCCCTGGAGTGGGGCGTCCGAGTCCTCGATCTGGACTGCACCTTCCGGCCTCGCGGATCGGATACGGATACCCTGGCGAAGATCGACTTCTTCCCTGCGTACGATGATGACGGCGGTCTGCTCGTAGCCATCACGCCGAGCTGAGCGGCCCGATCACCCGAGGGGTCGTGCATCACGAAAGCGACGATGAGAGGCTCGTGGTGTGCTCAGCACCACCACCGTCCGCGTGGTGACCGGGACCTGCGGTCAGCCGGATCGGTAACCTGCGGGCCGCCTTGACTTCATAAAGCTAGGA
>JAOTZF010000150.1 GCA_029861485.1 Thermoleophilia bacterium
CTCGCTCGGCGGCTTCGTGCTCTCGGGGGGCGAGACCGCCGCGATGGCGGTGATCGATGCCGTCTGCCGTCGGCTGCCCGGAGCGCTCGGCAATGTCGAGAGCCTCGAGCGCGAGTCGTTCTCGCCGGCGCTCGATGGACGGGTGGAGCACCTGCACTTCAGCCGACCTGCCGAATTCCGCGGCTGGCCGGTGCCGGAGGTGCTGCTCTCGGGGGACCACGCGGCCGTTGCCCGCTGGCGCGATGAGCAGTCGAAGCCCCCCCCGGGCCCTGCGGGGGCGCCCCGGAGGCAGTAGCAGCTGCGGTCTGCGCTCCGATGCGAGCGCCCGCTCCCCACGGGCACGGGGCCCGGTTTGCGGACTCTGTCGCTCGAGCCCGGTTGTTGCCGGGATCAACCCTGCCCGGCGCGAGTGATCTTTCCTGCGTCATTTTGGGCCTGCTTTGCTGGCGCGACCGACGGCCTCCCTCATTACCTAGGCCTTACAACTAGCGGCGAGAAAGACTCCGACACCTGCCGGTTGCCCGCGTCTTGGAAGGCGACGGATCGCACGAGAGAGCGAACGTGAGCTGGCCGCCGCCACTACGAAACGGGGACGACATGCAGAACATCGACGTGCTGGTCATCGGATCAGACGGAAAAGACGGGCTTGCCGCCCGCCTTGCCCGCATGGGCCATCGCGTCGTGTGCGCCAACCCCGTGGGCGAGGTCCCAGGCTGTCACTCCTGGGATGTCATCGCGATCGATGATGGCGGCGGTCACGATCCGCTGCTCGCGCCCGACCGGCTGCCGGCGACCGACGCCCCGATGATGGTTGTCGGCGATGACCCGCGGCGCGTGTCCGGCGTTGGGCCGGTGGTGTTCTGCTTCCGCGACGAGTCGGACGCCGGCTACTCACGCGCGGTGCACATGTGCGCGGCGCTCGGCGTCAAGAGCGCCGGCGAGACGGACTGCGACGAAGCGGCGCGGGGACCCTTGAGCGGCCCTGGCTGGCAGGGCACATCCGGCTCCCGTCGACAGGCGCACGCCGGCTAGGCCGCGGCCACTCACCCCATCCGGCGCCTTTCGCAGACCGTGGTGGTATGCTCTCCGCCGCTTTTCTGACGGTCATCGCGCGAGGGAATCATCGTGTCAGTCATTGAGAGCTACGAAGCCGCCCAGCTTCGCGACGATATCCCGGAGTTTCGCGCCGGCGACACCGTGCGTGTGCATTTCCGGGTCATCGAGGGCTCGCGCGAGCGCGTTCAGGTCTTCGAGGGAACGGTGATCAAGCGCCAGGGAAAGGTTAACCGGGCGTCGTTCACCGTCCGCAAGCAGAGCTTCGGCGTGGGGGTCGAGCGGAGCTTCCCGCTCCACTCGCCGAAGATCGAGAAGATCGAGCGGGTCAGCGAAGGTGACGTCCGACGCGCGAGGCTTTACTACTTGCGTGAGAAGGTCGGAAAGCAGGCCCGAGTTCGCGAGAAGCAGCGGGCGTAAGCGCCGCCGTCCCTCGGGGCGGCTGTTTGCCCACGACCGCGGCATCTCTCGCGGCCTCGTTGCCGGAGTCGACGAGGCTGGCAGAGGCTGCCTTGCGGGACCTCTCGTGGCCGCGGCTGTGGCGATCGATCTCAGTCGCCTCTCACGCCGCGGCCGTCTCGCGCTGAGCGACCTGGACGACTCCAAGCGGCTCTCGGCCGCCCGTCGAGACGCGCTTGCCGATGTGCTGTGGCTCCATGCAGACCAAATCGTCGTGCTCTCGGCCTCGTCTGCCACCATCGACCGCGACGGTCTTCACGTCACGAATCTCAGGTTGATGCGCGATGCTCTGTCGCGGCTTCAGCCGCGGCCGGATGTGGCCTTGGTGGACGGGTTCGCCCTCGGCGCCGATGCCCCGGACCACCGGAGGGTGATCGGGGGCGATCGCAAGAGCGCGTGCATCGCAGCGGCATCGGTGGTGGCGAAGACCACCCGGGACCGGCTCATGACCGGCCCGGCCGCGGCGGCCTACCCCGAGTTCGGGTTCGACGCGCACGTCGGCTACGCGACGCCCGACCACCAGCTCGCCCTACGGGAGGGTGGCCTCTCGCCGCTGCACCGCCGATCGTTTCAGTCCGTGGCCTATCCGTCTCTCCAGCTGTTCGATTCGGCCACCGCCTCGTCCAGCGCCCCCGGGAGCTGACTCACCCGCCACCCGAGCAGGCCAGGACGCACGAGCATCAGGTCCAGGCGCAGCTCATGGCGCGCGAGCTCCGGCCGCCGCCGAGCGAAGGCCTCGATCGCGCGCGCGAGGCGACGGCGCTGGCGCAGTGAGACCGCGGGATAAGGAGCCCGCGATCGTCGCCCGCTCTTCACCTCGCAGCCGATCAGTACGCCGTCGCGCTGGGCGATGAGGTCGACCTCCGCACCGCCACGGAGATTGGCGGCGAGGATCTCCCAGCCGCGCCGCTGGAGATAGCGCCGCGCCGCACGCTCACCGGCGGCGCCCAGCGTGGCACGATGGTCCATGGATCGAGGCTCGCAGCGAGATGCGCTCCCGTGAGGCCCTGATCGTGCCGATACCTCCCCCTGAGGGCGTCGATCAACGTGACTGCTGGAGTTGTCAAACACGCACCGCCGTACCCCGTGCCACGGGAGCCGGTGCTGCTCGGGTTCTGGCGTTTCCTGAGGAACCCCGCGCCCCAGGTCGCCTACGATCCGCGCCCCTGGCGGACGCTCACCGCTCTGCTCGCGCTGTTCGTGAGCATCGCGATCATCACGGTATTCGCCGTCGTGCTGCCCATCGAGTCGGCCATCGAGGCGCCGGAGAGCCTGCTCGAGGACGAGGATTCGCTGGGGGTCCTGATCGCGCTCGCGCTCTACGCGGTGCTCATCGCGCCCCCGTTCGAGGAGGTGATCTTCCGACTGCCTCTCGCCGAGTACCAGCCGGCTCTGCCTCTGATCGGCGGCATCATGGCCGTCGTCTTCCTCGCGGGGCTCGCGGAGGTTCCGGTGGGTCTGGTGCTCTCCCTCGGCGGGATCTTGACGGTCTACGCGCTGTTGATGCTGGTTGCGGGCGGCGCGGGACTGAGCATGCGCCTGCTGCCGCAGATGGGACCAATCTGGCGCCAGCACTTTCGTTGGGTCGTCTACGGCACCTCGGTCGTCTTCGGCCTGATCCACATCGCCAACTGGGCCTGGGAGTCCTACGGGCTGGTGGAGGTCGCGGTGATGCCGCTCATGACCCTGCCCCAGCTGGCCGGGGGCTTCGTCCTCGCCTACGCCCGAGTGCGCCTTGGGCTCACCCACGCGATCCTGCTCCACGGCGCCTACAACGCGCTCGTGGTCCCGCTGGTCTTCCTCGTCTAGGCGTCCGTCGCCCAGCGGAAGCCGGTCTCGCTGAGAGCCGGTGCCAGCGGCGACGAGGGAAGCTGCTCCGGCTGCTCGGGGAGGTTGTAGGCGCTCGGGGCGACGTCGTTGGGCGCATCCGGGTGGAAGACCGCGGCGAGGTATTGGATCTGCCCTCGGCCCGGTCCCAGCTCCGCCTGTCCGCCCCCATAGGCCCCGATACGCGTGTCGCGGAGGTGGTCATAGACATCGCAGAGCTCCGCCAGGCGACCGAAGCGCGATGGCTTGACGTTGACGGCGCGCGGCTGGACCTCCAGGGAGGCGATGTCCGCCACACGGTGCAGCGGCGCGTCCCAGGTGACGCGATCCCAAACTGCTTCGATCACCGGGCGGGTCTCCTCGGTCAGTCGAGGATCCTCGATCCAGGCGTCGGGGAAGGCCGCGACGATGCGCGCATAGAGTTCCGGGTCGGCGCCTCGATCGACGATCGAGCCTTCGTAGTGGCCCTTGAGGTCGACGGTGTCGACGCGATCGGTAGCGGCGAGATCCGAGATGAGCTCATCCGACCACTCCGGGTCGGCGTCGAGCTTGAACCGGATGCCGGGCACCTGCTCGATCAGGCGGTGCACCGGTGTCGCATCCGGGGGATTGCCGAGTGACCGCGAGTGGACGAAGCGGAGCGGCGACGCCGCACGGTCGAGTACGTCGGTGAGTGGCGCGCCTACCTGGCGCAGGGCCAGGTCGAGCGCGGCGCTCTCGAAGCCCCAGCGCCGGTAGTCGTGGTGGGCCTCCCAGTCCGGCGGCGCCGAGAAGAGCTCCAGCGTCCCGAGGTGGTCCGAGAAGCCGTCGATGCTCCAACGACCGTCCAGGCGGTGGATCGGCCCGAGCTCCTGCATCCGATCGTGGTCGATCGCGTCGTAGCAGACGTCCTCTCCGATGCCGTCGTGGCCGCCGCCGTGGAGCGTGATCACAGTCGTGACCCGGGAGAACTCGTCGCTGTACGGTTGCTCAAGGCGTTCGAGGCCATACCCCTCGACCGTGACGGGAAGGCCCGCCAGCAGGTCGTACGTGCGTGAGGCGCCCACGCTCACAACGGGCGGCCGCTTCGGGGGCTGTCCGCCGCCTCGAGGCGCCATCGGCGCCACCTGGCGGCCTCCTCGATCCCCTGCACGCGGTCGCGCATCTCGTCGGCCTGAGCGGTGAGGCGTTCGACCTCCTCGAGCGACAGCTCGGGGATGGCTCGCACGATGCGCTCGAGGTGCTGAAGGGCGAAGCTCATCGAGAGCTCGGCGGAGTCACGGATCGTCACATGCTCATCTGGCACACGGATCTCCTGAACGAGTACGCGGTGGTCGGACCCTGGTGCACTCCGACTCTACTCACCGCCCGTGGGGGCGCGTCAGTGACAGCCATCGTGGAGATCTGGGTACAGAGTCTGCGCAACTCGTCCGTGGGGCGCGCGCTGTCCGCTGCAAGCATCGGCTCGAGTGGTGGCGCGCATCTGTAGTCCGACCCTGTTGGGCCTCGACACGGCGGCGGTGTCGGTGGAAGTCGACCTTCGCGCAGGCCTGCCCGCGTTCGCCATCGTGGGGCTTCCCGACACCGCCGTGCGGGAGTCGCGCGAGCGCGTGCGCAGCGGCATCGAGAACCAGGGCTTCTCAC
>JAOTZF010000151.1 GCA_029861485.1 Thermoleophilia bacterium
GAGCGACGACGTCGCCGGGCTTCACCAGCACGTCGATGATGGGAACGTCCTCGAAATCGCCGAGGTCGGGCACTTTGATCTCTTGGACGGCCATCAGATCTCCACTGGGTCGCGAGCGTCAGGGTCGATGTCGTAGCGCGCAATGGCCTCGGCCACCCGCTCGGGCGCGATCTCGCCGTCGTGGGCAAGGGACGACAGCGTCGCGACCGCTACCTGGTAGCGATCGACCTCGAAGAAGCGGCGCAGGTCCTTGCGCCAGTCGCTGCGGCCGAAGCCGTCGGTTCCAAGGGCGAGATAGGTCCCGGGAACCCACTTGCTGATGCCGTAGGGCAAGGCCTTGACGTAGTCGCACGCGGCAACCACCGGGCCGCGATCGGCCGTCAGACACCGCTCCACCCATGATCGCCTCTCGTGGCCCGGGTGCAGCATGTTCCAGCGATCCGTCGACATGCCGTCGCGCGCCAGCTCGGTGAAGCTGGTGGCGCTCCAGACGTCGGCGTCGATGCCGAAGTCGTCCCGCAGGAGCTCTGCCGCGGCCAGGACCTCGCCCAGGATCGGCCCGGCGCCGAGGAGCTGGGCCCTTGCGGCCGCCGGCCGTCGCACAGGGTGCAGGCCGCGCAGGATGCCCTCCTCGGCCCCCTGGGGCATCGGGGGGTGGGCGTAGTTCTCGTTCTCAACGGTGATGTAGTAGTAGACGTCCTCTTGCTCAGCGATCATCCGGCGCAGGCCGTCCTGCACGATGACGGCGATCTCGTAGGCATAGGCTGGGTCGTAGGAGACGCAGTTGGGGATCGGGGCCGAGAGAAGATGGCTCTGGCCGTCTTGGTGCTGCAGCCCCTCGCCGTTGAGGGTGGTGCGCCCGGCCGTCGCGCCGATGAGGAAGCCGCGGGTGCGGTTGTCGCCGGCTGCCCACGCGAGATCGCCGGTTCTCTGGAAGCCGAACATCGAATAGAAGACATAGAAGGGGATCATCTGGGTCGCGTGGTTCGAGTACGCGGTTCCGGCCGCGATCCAGCCCGAGATGGCCCCGGCCTCGTTGATGCCTTCCTCCAGCATCTGGCCGCAACGGTCCTCGCGGTACGGGGCCAGCTCTTGAGCATCCACGGACTCGTAGAGCTGACCGACGTGCGAATAGATCCCAAACTCGCGAAACATCCCCTCCATGCCGAAGGTGCGCGACTCGTCCGGCACGATCGGCACCACTCGGTCGCCGATCGGCTCATGGCGCATCAGCGTCGTGAGCAACCTCACGAAGGCCATCGTGGTGGAGATCTCATGGTCTCCGGTGCCCTGGAGCTCTCGCTCGAACAGCTCGAGTCCCGGCACGGGGAGCGGAGCGCCGACCTTGCCCCGCCGCGCCGGCAGCGGGCCGCCGAGCGCGGCTCGCCGCTGCTTGAGGTATCTCATCTCGGGGGAGTCGTCGGCAGGGCGGCGATAGCTCGCACGCTCGAGGTCCTCGTCGGAGATGTCGAGGTGGAAACGGTCGCGAAACGCCTTCAGGTCATCGACGTCCATATGCTTCTGGTGGTGCGTGATGTTGAGGGCCTCGCCCGACCTACCCATGCCGAAGCCCTTGACGGTCTTGGCGAGGATGACGGTGGGCTGTCCTTTGTGCCGCACCGCCGCCTGGTAGGCCGCGTGGACCTTCAGCGGGTCGAGGCCGCCACGGTTGAGCCGCCAGATCTCCGCGTCGCTCATTCCTGAGACCCTGCGTTTGAGCTCGGGGTAGTGACCGAAGAACCGCTCGCGCACGAAGGCGCCGTCGCGGGTCGGGAAGACCTGGTACTCGCCATCCAGGACCTCCTCCATGCGGCGCATGAGCAGGCCGTCGTGGTCGGCTGCGAGCAGGGGGTCCCAGCGCGAGCCCCAGATCACCTTGATCACGTTCCAGCCCGCGCCGCGGAAGACGGTCTCGAGCTCTTGGATGATCTTGCCGTTGCCCCGCACCGGGCCGTCGAGGCGTTGCAGGTTGCAGTTGACCACGAAGATCAGGTTGTCGAGGTGCTGGCGCCCGGCGAGCGAGAGACCTCCCAGAGCCTCGGGCTCGTCGGTCTCGCCGTCGCCGAGGAGCACCCAGACCTTCCGTCCCGAGGTGTCCGTGATCCCCCGGTCGGTCAGATAGCGCATGAAGCGGGCTTGGTAGATGCCCATGATCGGTCCGAGGCCCATCGACACCGTGGAGAACTGCCAGAAGTCGGGCATCAGCCAGGGGTGCGGGTAAGAGCTGAGACCGTCGGCTGACACCTCTTGGCGAAAGCCGTCGAGCTGGGCTTCGGTCAGCCGCCCTTCGAGGAACGCCCGGGCGTAGACTCCCGGCGAGGAGTGCCCCTGCAGGTAGACGAGGTCCCCGTCGTGCTCCTCGCTCGCCGCGTGCCAGAAGTGGTTGAAGCCGACCTCGAAGAGCGTCGCGGCCGACTGGTAGGAGGCGATGTGGCCTCCCAGCTCGGTGCTGTGCCTGTTCGCGCGCAGCACCATCGCCATGGCGTTCCACCGAGCCAGCGAGCGGATGCGCCGCTCCAGGTCGAGGTCACCCGGATACGGCGGCTGGTCGTCGACGTGGATGGTGTTCACGTACGGCGTCGGGCGACCGGGGGGAGAGGCTGCCGCCGCGCGGCCGTTGCCCCGGTCGGCAACCCGCGCGATGAGCGTGCCCGGACTGCGAGGCTCGTCGCGCGCGATCAGGGTCTCGATCGCCTCACGCCACTCCTTCGAGGTGTCGGCGCCCTCCCGTGGCTCGGCGACGCGTGTGTCGGCGTGGCCCCCGTCGGGGATCTCCTTCGAGACGACGGTCGGCTTCTCGCGCACTGGCGGAAACGCGTGGCCAAGAGTCACGATGGGCGAGTCCGGTGAGACCGTGTCGCCCACCGCCACGGCGACGGCTTCCACCGTTCCGCCCAGCGGGCAGCGCACGTTCATGGAGGCCTTGCCCGCCTCGAGCGTGACGAGGGGGTCGCCAGGGGCGACCGTGTCGCCGGCGCCGACCAGTACGTCGATGACCGGCACGCCTCTGAACGCCCTCAGGGGCGGGACCCGCACCTCGGTGACGGCTGCGCCCACCGGCAGCCGCACCTCGTCGGTTGCCCGGGACGTCTCCTGTGAGCCCCCCATCGCCGCGGGTGTCGGCTTATCGCGCACGGGCGGCAGCTCCGAGCCCTCGGCGGCCCGCGCCGTCGCGCGCTCGCCGTCCCCAGCCGCCACTGCGCTGAGGGCCAGGATGGGCGAGTCCGTCGAGACCCGGTCGCCCACCGTGACCGCCACGCTCTCGACGGTGCCGGCGAGCGGGCACGGTACATCCATAAACGCCTTGTCCGACTCCAGCGTGATCAGCGGATCGCCGGTTGACACGACGTCGCCGGGCTCGACCAGCACGTCGACGATCGGGACGTTTCGGAAGACTCCCAGGAAGGGGACCCGGACCTCTGTCACAACAGGATCCGGCGAAAGTCGCTGAGGATGCCCTGCAGGTAGGTCGTGAACCGGGCACCTGCCGCTCCGTCTACGGCTCGATGGTCGTAGGAGAGCGACAGCGGGAGGACGAGGCGCGGGACGAACTGCTCGCCGTCCCAAACAGGCTTCATTGCATGGCGGCTCGCGCCGAGGATGGCCACCTCGGGCGCGTTGATGATCGGAGTGAAGTACGTCCCGCCGAGACCGCCGAGCGACGAGATGGTGAACGTGCCGCCCTGCATCTCGTTCAGCTTCAGCTTGCCGTCGCGCGCCTTGGCCGCAAGCTCGCGGATCTCCGCGGCGATTTCGAGGATGCCCTTCGTGTCGGCGTCCTTGATCACCGGCACCAACAGGCCCTCCTCGGTGTCCGCCGCGAAGCCGATGTTGTAGTAGCGCTTCAGCACCAGCTCGTCGCCCTGGAGCGAGGCGTTGAAATCGGGGAACGCCTTGAGCGTGGCGACCGACGCGACGATGAGCATCGCGAGCATCGTGACCTTGACGTCCTGCTCGCTGTTCAGTTGCTTGCGGAAGGCCTCGAGGTCGGTGATGTCGGCCTCGTCGAACTGGGTCACGTGGGGGATCCGAGCCCAATTGCGAGACAGGCTCGGTCCGGATATGCGCTTGATGCGGCTGAGCGGCACCGTCTCGACCTCGCCGAACGAGGCGTGGTCGATCTGCGGCCATGGCGCGAGCGCCAGCACCTCCGCTCCGTCTGGCGCGGCCGTCGCCGCCGGCTTCCCGGGTTCGAAGCGCTGAAGGTCCTCGACGGTGATGCGGCCCTTGCGGCCGGTGCCCGTGACCAGGGTCAGGTCGATGCCACGCTCACGGGCGATCCGACGCACCGATGGGCTCGCGTAGACGGGGCCGTCGGGGGGCGTGGGCAGCACCGCTGCCGGCTCGCGAGTCTCAGCAGGGCGGTCGTCGTCCATCGGTGGCTCTGGCTTTGAGGGCGCGGCATCCACCGTCGCCTCGTCCTCCGCCGCCGCCGCGCCGTTTGCCTCTGCGTCAACGGTCAGGATCACGCTGCCCTTCGAGACGGTGTCGCCCACCGACACCTTCAGCTCGACCACCGTGCCGGCCGCGGTCGCGGGTACGTCCATCGTCGCCTTGTCGGACTCCAGCGTGACGAGCGGGTCCTCGACGGCGATCTGATCGCCCGTCTTCACCAGCACGTCGATGACCGGCACGTCCTCGAAATCGCCGAGGTCGGGGACCGTGATCTGCGTGGTTGCCATCAGATCACCGCGGGGTCCGGAGCGTCGGGGTCGATGTCATAGCGCGTGATGGCCTCCGCGACGCGATCGGGCGGGATCTCGCCATCCTCCGCGAGGGCCGAGAGCGTTGCCACCACTACCTGGTAGCGGTCCACCTCGAAGAAGCGCCGCAGATCCTTCCGCCAGTCACTGCGTCCGAAGCCGTCGGTGCCAAGGGCGCGGTAGGTGGTGGGAACCCACGGCCGGATGCCGTCGGGTAGCGCCTTGATGTAGTCGGTCGCCGCAACCACCGGGC
>JAOTZF010000152.1 GCA_029861485.1 Thermoleophilia bacterium
GCCTCCCGAGGGTCCTCGACGAGCAGTACCGAGCCTCCGAGCTGGCGCGCTCGCGCGTCTGACCGGGCCGCGATCTGCGCATCCGGTGCATATCCCGGCGGACAGCCGCACGTCAGGTGCATGCCGGTGAGGCCGGCCATGATCATCAGCGACGAGCAGACATTGTTGCCATCGCCGACATAGGCGACTCGCAGCCCGCGCAGATCCTCGAAGCGCTCGCGCAGGGTGAGGGCGTCGGCCAAGGCCTGGCATGGGTGATGGTCATAGGTGAGTCCGTTGATCACCGGGACCTCCGCGCCGGCGTCAAGCTCCTCGATCATCGAGTGCGGGCCCGTGCGGATGACGATCGCGTCGACCATGCGCGCCAGCACTCGGGCCGTGTCCTCGACCGTCTCCCCTCGACCAAGCTGGAGGTCCGCGCTGGAGAGGATCATCGGGGTGCCGCCGAGCCGGGCGATTCCGCTCTGGAACGAGACCCGCGTTCGCGTCGACGGGCGCTCGAAGATCAGCGCCACGACCCGATCGGCAAGCCAGTGCGGCCAGGGGCGGGTGCCCTTCAGCTCGAGGGCGAGCTCGAGCACTGCCTGGATGGCATCGGGAGAGTGGTTCTCGAGCGTCAGCACCGAACGTCCGATAAGCCCGGGATGGGGAGCGGGCAGATTCATGGGCCCTTCCCGGTCTCGGGTTCGGGGATCCCCATGGCGGGCCCAGACGGGGGTCCGGCCTCCCGGCCAGCGCCGAGCTGCAGACCCGTCGCCAGCGCACCTGGGTCCGTGTCTACCAGCGTCGCGTGATCACCCGCCGCTGCGCCGAGGAGCGCGATCTCGCTCCCCATGGCGCCGGCGCCGACCACGCCGAGGGCGCCAGTTTCGACCATGCGGGCTGGAGTCTACCGCCGCGTGCTGGCTCGGCCGGGGGCGCGGATGCGCGTAACCGGCGGCACCCAGATGACCGCGATCCCCGCCAGGCCGATCAGAAGATGCATGGCTACCACCTGTGTGTCCCCTGAGGCCCACTCCCCGAGGGATCCATCCGTCACTAGCGCGAGCAGCGCCCAGATGACCAACGCCGGGCCGATCACGATCGTGAAGCGCCGTGCTCGTGCGGGCGTGGTGGACATGGCGACGCCCACCAGGCCGATCGCCAGATGCAGCATCGACGAGGTCGAATCGACCTCCATCCAAAAGAGCGCTCGGGGCCCGCCGCCGAAACCGACCAGCAGCACGCCCACCAGGCCGAGCAGCACGAACCAAGCGGAGGCGATCCTGGCGAAATGGCTCGGCAGGTCGTGGCTGAGACCCTCCTCCGCGGGCACACTCACCCGGCTAAGGTATCCGGGCCCCGCGCAAAGCGAAACGGGCCGGCACGAGCGGCGCTGCGACCAGACACCCGACCAGCGCCCCAAGCGCCATGCCCGCGACGATGTCGGCCGGCTCGTGCTCGGCGCTCGCGATCCTACCGAGCGAGCCGACCAGAGCCGCCGCTCCGAGGCCGAGCCCAAGCAGAGGTCGCCGCGTGCCCGCAGCGATGGAGATGGCCCCCGCCGCAGCCGCATGACGGCTGGGGAACCCGCCGTTGGCGCGCTCGCCGGGTCGCTGCCGGCCGATGCCATCGCGCAGCACCCGGGCGGCCGTCGCCGCCCCCGCACCGGCGATGAGCATCCGGATTCCCGTGCCGCGGGTGCCACGATCGGCGATGGCCGCTCCGACGGCGAGCTGGAAGACCGGGCTCATCGCGCGCGCGATGAGCCGGGCCAGCGGCCGGCCCCCTCTTACCCCATCGGCGGCGGAACGGAGGCCTTCACCCAGGCGGCGGTCATAGCGGAACACGGACACGGCCGATGAGCGTAGCGATCCGGGTCGTCTTGTTACCGTCATCGTGCATGGTGCGTCGTTGGATACTCGGTCTGCTCGCTGCCGGAGTGCTGGGACTTGCCGCCGGGTGCGCAGGAGCCGACGTCTCGATCGACCCTGAGGCGGCGCCAATCGAGGAGCGCGATGAGGCCAGCCCGTTCACAGCCACGGCGCTCGATGGCAAGGATCAGATCGCTCTCGATGATTTTCGCGGCACGCCGGTCTTCCTGAACTTCTGGGCCTCCTGGTGCGGCCCGTGCAAGGAGGAGATGCCCGACCTCCAGGCCTTCAAGGAGCGCACGCCCGAGGTTCAGGTGCTCGGACTCGCGGTGAACGACGATCCGAGCGACAGCCGGTCGTTCGCCCAAGACGTCGGGGTGGACTTCCCACTCGCGATCGACCGCAACGGCTCGATCGCCGGGCGGTACTCGGCGACGGGACTGCCCGTGACGGTCATCATCGACGCCCAGGGCAAGATCGCGAGTACGTGGTTCGGTCTGATCAGCCCGCAGCAGCTCGACGAGTTCGCAGAGCAGCTGATCTGACGCAGCGGCCTCAGGCCTCGAGCACGGCGATATGCGGCAGGTTGCGGTACTTCTGCGCGTGGTCGAGCCCATAGCCGACCACGAACACGTCGGGCAACTCGAAGCCGACGTATCGGACCGGCAGATCGCGGCCGGCTCGGCCCGGCTTAGCGAGCAGCGTGCAGATCTCCAACGAGGCAGGACCGCGCGCCGCGAGGTTCTTGAGCAGATAGCCGAGCGTCAGCCCCGAGTCGACGATGTCCTCGACCACCAGCACGTGCTTGTCGGCGATCGGGGCATCGAGGTCCTTGACGATGCGGACGACGCCGGAGGACGAGGTCGAGGAGCCGTATGAGGAGACCGCCATGAAGTCGAGCTCGCAGGTCACCGTCAGCTCCCGGGCGAGATCGGCGATGAACAGCACGGCGCCCTTAGGATGCCGAGCAACAGGACCTCCCGCTGCGCATAGTCGCGGGAGATCTCGGCGGCGAGCTGCGCCGTTCGCTCGGCGATCTGCTCGGCGCTCACGAGCACCTCTCCGGGTCCCGGCTCGACCATCAGGCGGGCTGCCTCTCGCGTCGCACCACGACGAGCTCTCGGTCCACGATCGCCGCGTGCCCGCCGGGCAGCTCGATCTCCGCGGGCCGTTCCAAGAGCTCGCGGGTGCGCTCGACGTGGCGCGACTCCCGTGCCCCACCCGAGAATCCCGCGTCGGCCAGCAGCCGGCGAACGAGCAATCGCTGAAGGGCCGGATGCTCTTGGCCGAGCGCCTCGACCCGGAGGCCACGGCTACCCACGCATCGGCGCCAGGCCCCCTCCACCACCATGCCAATCAGCTGCTGCTCGTCGCGGAGGTGATCGGCGAACGCCGCGACGTTGCGCTCCGCACCCGCATGGACGTGCTTAAGAGCGGGGATCAGGCCATGCCGGACCCGGGTGCGGGTGAAGCGAGGGTCCTGGTTCGAGGGGTCCTCGATCACCTCCAGTCCATGGTCGACACACCACTGCGCCGTGTGCTCGCGAGTCACGCCCAGCAATGGGCGGATGAATGCGTTACGCCGGGGAGCCATGCCGAGCGCGCCCGGGCGGCCGGTGCCGCGGGCGATGCGAAAGAGCACGGTCTCCGCCTGATCGGTTGCCGTGTGGCCCGTGGCGATGCGCGAGCAGCCGAGACGCTGGGCGACAGATACGGCGGCCGATGCGCGGGCGTCTCTCGCGCGCTGCTGCAGATCGGGCCCCTCCTCGAGCGACAGGGCGACCACCTCGCAGGCCACGTCCAGGTTCGCCGCCAGGGCCTGGACCGCGGCCGTCTCGAGCGCCGCTTCGGGGCGCAGGCCGTGGTCGATCGTCAGCACCACCACGGGGGCGTCGTGCACGGCCGCCAGTACGTGCATGAGGCAGACCGAGTCTGCGCCACCCGAGACCATGGCGAGAACCGGCACGCCGGGCTCCAGCAGGTCGTGGCGGCGGCAGTAGTCGCCGACGATGCGCTCAAGGGACGCGGCCACGCTCCTATCGTGCCAGGTTCGCCCTCTCGCGGTGGCCAGCCCGTACGCCACGATCAGCCGGGCCAGTTCTCCGGCCGTCGACCGTTGGTGTCGAATGGTCGCTGGCACTCTTCGGCAGGGTCCGGTTTGCTGCCCTGCATGGACCTGGGCGACTACCGGCGAGAATACGGCGCGCGCGGCATCGACCCGAGCGAGGTCGCCCCCGACCCCTTCGAGCAGTTCGGGCGCTGGTTCGCGGAGATCGACGCTGCCGGAGTGGTGGAGCCCAACGCCGCCGTGCTCGCGACCGTGGACGACGCAGGGCGCCCGAGCGCGCGACACGTGCTGGTGAAGGCGGCCCGCGACGAGAGCTTCGTCTTCTACACCAACTACGGCAGCCGAAAGGCCGACGACCTCGAGGGCAATCCCCACGTCGCCCTCTGCTTCACCTGGAGCCCCTTCGATCGCCAGGTCATCGTCGAGGGCGACGCTCAGAGGGCCGACGAGGCGATCTCCGACGCGTACTTCGCCAGCAGGCCGCGAGACAGCCAATTGGGCGCGTGGGCCTCGGAGCAGAGCGCGGTGATCCCCAACCGCGAGACGCTGCAGAGCGCATTCGACGCGGCGGCGAAGCGCTTTCCGGAAACGGTGCCGCGCCCGCCGTTCTGGGGAGGCTTCATCGTGCGCGCCACGCGGATCGAGTTCTGGCAGGGCCGGCAGAACCGCCTCCACGATCGCGTCCTTTACACCCGCGCGGCCGACGGGTGGGACATCTGCCGCCTCGCCTCCTAGCCCCACCGAATCGCCGACACCCCGGCGCTCCAGGTGCTCGCCGATTGAGGGCGCGAAACTCTTCAGGGCCGGAGGCGGTCGACCAGCACGCGCCGACCCTCGTCCGGCCGATCTCGTCGCAGGGCCTCGGGACGAACGGCCTTCTCACTCCCGTTCACTCCCTTTCGAGCCCGGTCACTCTAGGATCAGGGCATGGGTTTCCCGCTTTCGGTGCTGGACCTCTCGCCTGTCGCCTCGGACTCCAGC
>JAOTZF010000153.1 GCA_029861485.1 Thermoleophilia bacterium
GCCGACATCGTGACCGGCGCCAACTACATGTTCCTGCGCGAACCACCCGCGCGTGGGAGCCTTCTCGACTTCATGGGGCCGTGGCCGTGGTACCTGGTCACGGCGACCGCCATGGCGGTCGTGGTGTTTATCGCGCTCGAGGCGCCGTTCCGGCGAAGCGTGCGGGCCTGCCTGCGTCCGCGGCTACATACGAGGGAGACGGTGAGCTTCTGAGAACCTCTCCGTGGGGTGCCCGCTCACGGGCGGTGTCCGACGAAGGGGGTCCGGGCCTCGACGGTCTCGCATCCTCAGGTCCGAGACCGAACCCTGCAGCGATCTCACCGCGGGGTTCTCGCCACGTCGTCCATCGGGCTCAGGGCTGAAGCCTGGCACTACGGCGGCCGGATCCAACCGGAGCCGCACCGCGCGGGCTGGTCCTAGCCTGACGGCGAGCTCGACGAGCGGGGTCGATTCACAGGGCGGTCGGGCGCTCCACCGCCAGTGGAATACCGCAACGCCTTGCGTGCGGACTGCCGATGCCTGCCCGTCCGGACCTCAACAGGCTGGGCCCATGCTGAGAGCACGTAGGACTCGAACCCCCGGCGAGTGCCGATGACCAGGGCTGTCGGTATCGGCCGCCTGGCCGGAGTGCGGGTGGAAGTGGACTGGACCTGGCTCCTGGTCTTCTCCCTGATGACCTGGGCTCTGGCCGACGCCGTCTTTCCCGAGCAGAGTCCGGGTCTCAGCCAGGGCACGTATTGGGCCATGGCGGTGGTGGGCACGCTGACCCTCTTCTTCTCCCTGCTGCTGCACGAGCTGGGGCACTCCGTGCAGGCCCGCCGCGAGGGAATGGAGATCGAGGGGATAACGCTTTGGCTGTTCGGCGGCGTTGCCCGCTTCCGCGGCGCGTTCCCCTCCGCCCGCGCCGAGCTGCGCATCGCGCTTGCCGGCCCGGCCGTCACCGTCGTGCTGGCCGTCCTCTACGGCGCGGTGGCGACCTTGGGCCTGCCGGAGTCAATCCACAGCCTGGCGATCTGGCTTGCGTCGATCAACGTCGTCCTGCTCGTCTTCAACATGCTTCCGGGCCTGCCGCTCGATGGCGGACGAGTGGCACGTGCCGTCATCTGGGAGATCACCGACGACTTCGATCGGGCTACGCACATCGCTGGCAGAGCAGGGCAGCTCCTCGCATACTTCCTCATGAGCGCCGGAGTCGCTCTGACGCTCCTGGCGGGAGTAGTCAGTGGCATCTGGCTGGCGATCATCGGATGGTTCCTGCTCGGCGCTTCACGGAGCGAAATCGAGCAGGCAGACATGCAGAGACACCTGGGCGGCCTCAGCGTGGCCGATCTGATGGTTCGCGACCCGGTCACCGTGCCTGCGGACATGAGTCTGGCGCGCTTCCTGGATGAGGTTGTATGGCGGCATCGCTACACGAGCTATCCGGTGCTTGACGAGTCG
Source organism: Thermoleophilia bacterium (assembly GCA_029861485.1). Lineage (GTDB taxonomy): Bacteria > Actinomycetota > Thermoleophilia > Miltoncostaeales > Miltoncostaeaceae > CAMYIK01. The sequence continues at coordinate 1,441 of JAOTZF010000153.1, forward strand.
GGACACCCGGCCGGCCTGATCGCCTTTCGACGGCTGACGCGAGTCCCACGTGAGCAGCTGGCCCTGCACCGCGTCGGGCAACACGCGCTTGCTCTGGATCGCGTCGTGAGCCTTGCGCCGGAGACGCCTCTCATCGAGGCGATGCAGGAGATGGGCGCCCGTGGAGCCGGCCGGGCCCTCGTCGTCGCGAACGGGCGGCTCGTCGGGCTGATCTCGAGTACCGACGTCCTTCGCGCTCTGGAGGCCCGCCAGGCGGGGGGTGCAGCAAAGGCGCGGGCGAGCCTGGCCGACACGCGATAGGACGAGCGTCGCGCGAGGAAGCCAGGCGAGCCCGAATGCTCAGGCCGGTCTCCGGGTCCTTGGCCCGGGGGTTCATCCGTGGCTGAGACCCAGCGCCACGGCCACCATCTCATCGAGGCGCGCAACCTCGGCCGAGTCGAACAGATCGACGGTCTCGACGTCGACCAGTTTCTTCACGAGCGCCGCGCCCGCCGAGGTGCTGGTCGCCCGCCCGCCAACGACATCGGGCCTAAGGTCGAAAGCCTGCCTGAGCCCGACCACGGCGTAGGCATCGGAGGCGCAGAGCACCGTCATGCGTGAGTGCTCGGCCAGCCTCTGCGCAGCGACGCCGCTGTTGTACACCTCCAGGGGCGACGCTCCCGCCTCTGCGACGAGCACATCCGGCTCCGCGTGCGCGATCGCGGTGAGTACGTGCTCGAGCGCGCGCTCGTACCACTCGATTGGCACGACCGTCGACGGCAGGCCTGCGTCGACGAAATCGAAGGTGGCAGCCGCTCCGGCGTCCCCCATCGCCAACGTGTCTCTCAGCCGGCCCACGCCGGCCAGCTTCGCGCCCGCGACCCGAAGGCCGCGCCGGTCCAGCCCCCGGACGATCGCCTTGGCCGCGGTGGTCTTCCCCGCCGACATGGAGGTGCCGAGGATCATGATCGTCGGAACCGCGAACCTGCGCGGCGCGAGCTCGGGAACCGTGTCCTGCATGTTGAGGGCACTGCCCCCTGGGGCGATGTGGCCGACATAGCGCAGCCCGATCACGTCTCGGCGCCCTGCGACGGACGCCGAGGTGCACCGACCCAGCACTCCGGCCCGATTCAGCAGATCAAGGCGACGATCATCGCCGATCTTGCGCCAGTCGCCGACCACCTCCAGCGTCGCCGCGCGGACGCCCAAGGCGCCGACGAACAGGTCGCCCGACTCCAGCGTGAGCTGGCGCCCGCTCGTCGTTTCGATGGCGCCGCGCTCCTGTGCGACACCGACGACGTAGTCACCGTGTCCCCATGAGGAGCGCGGCAGATCGATGACCTCCGCGCCGCGCGTGGGAATGTCGGCGGCGCGGCTGATGCTGCCGCGAAGGCAGGGACCGTCGAGGATCACTGCGCCTCCAGCGGGCTTGCGAGAAGCCCGGCCAGTAGCGCCGCGCGCTCGGGCATATGGAAGATCACCAACTGCTCGTCAGCGGCATGCGCGCCCTGGCCGACCGCCCCGAGACCGTCCAGTGTTGCCGTGTACCTGCTCGTTGTGTTGGCGTCAGAGCCGCCGCCAACGCTCGCCTGCTCGATTTCGATGCTCAGCTCGCGAGCCACGCCCATCGCGCGCCGCCACAGCGCCTCATTGCGGTCGGTCGGCTCCATCGGCGGCCGCCCGAATCCCCCCGAAACCTCGATGGCACAGCGCGGATCTCTAGGCGACAAGCCGCGGATGAGGCGTTCGACCTCCTCGGCATCGGCGGCGGTCCAGGTTCGGACGTCCACCTGCGCCACGACCTGCGGCGCCACGACGTTCGCGCCGAGGCCGCCATCGAGGGTGCCGACATTGACGGTGATTCCGCGCTCTGGTGCGTTCAGCTCGAAGAGTCCCTGCACAAGATGCGACATCTCCAGAATGGCGCTCGCGCCCTCATCGGGGCGCAATCCGGCGTGTGCCGCCCGCCCGTGGACCATGATGCTGAACTTGCCCACGCCCTTTCGGGCGGTCTTGATGGCCCCGCGCGGTCCGTCGGCGGGCTCCATTACGAAGGCTCGGGCCGCGGCCCGAGCAAGCCGGCGGACGTGCCGGCTCGAATCGGGGCTCCCGATCTCCTCGTCGGAATTCACGAACACCACCGGAGTGGTGCCTGGCGGGATGCCCAGCGCATGAAGCGCCTCCAGGGCGAACAACATCTGAACGAGGCCGCCCTTCATGTCCAAGACCCCGGGCCCGAACAGCCTCCCGCCATCAGCCCGAAGCGGCATCGTCTCCGCGGTGCCGCGGGGCCAGACCGTATCGATGTGCCCCATGAGCAGCTGCGGGGGGAGCTTGCGCTGGCGGGCCGCCGGCATGGCGAGCAGATGGCCGCCTCCCGGGCCGGCGAGGCTCCGCACATGGAAGCCGAGTCTCACGAGCTCCGCCTCGATCACCGCGAGAGCTCTGCCGACACCGGCCGCATCCCCGGTAGGAGACTCAATTTCCACCAGCCGGCGCGTCAGCTCGCACATGGCGGCGGTGTGGTCCTGCATCCAGGGCACCAGCTCGCTGGCCTTGGCTGTAACCAAGGCGCTCACCGCGTGAAGCCGCTGGGGTAGGGAAAGGCGTGCGTGCTCGCGATCTCAGCTACTCGCCCCGGCGCGACATAGGCCAGCAGAGGCTGATCCCTCAGCATCTCGGCGTCGTCGCGATCGGGATCGCGGACGACCCGCGGGTCTGCGGCGGCGCCCACCACCTTGCCGATCAGTAGGCCGTTGTCCGCTGATGTCTCGACCACCTGCTCCAGCTCACATTCGAGGAAGATCGCCGCACCGGCGACGAGAACGCCCTCGACGTGGCGCGCCGGGAATGTCGCGAGCGCCCGTAGCCCCGGCTTTGAGCCGGAGAGCGTGCGCGGGGTCGCGCTCTGGCTGATCTGAATGAGTTGCTCGAGCCGTGGAAAGCTCACGGTGAACGCGCCTGAGCGGATTGCGTTGCCGAAGGTGCGGTGCCGCGGAGTGCAGACGAATCCGAACCGATTCTCCCAGCCCAGGGGCATCGCCAGATGCTTGGGGGCAAGGTTCGGCTCGCCTGTGTCATCGAGCGTTCCCACGATGACCAGCGGCGCGACCGAGAAGAACCGTTCAAACAGGCCGCTGCCCGGCGCGAGCTCTATGGGCTCGGGCGCGCTGTCTGAAAGTGGCATCGGGCGCTCCTAGGTGCGTTGGTGTCTGCCGGTCCCACCACTATCACGCGTCCGGAGCCGCCCTTGACTGTGGCAATCCCGCAAGCGGCCGACGGAGTTCCGGCGATCTGGCGGGGTCACCGCGGGCAGCTCCTTCAACGGTGCTCGTGAGCAGAGCCTTACTTGAGCGCCCACCCAGAACTCACGTAGTGCGCTGGGCTTGACTGGGGGATGCTCTAGGCGACCGCCAGCACCCCCTGAGGAGGCCCGTGCCCGCATACATCGTCGCGAACTACACG
>JAOTZF010000154.1 GCA_029861485.1 Thermoleophilia bacterium
ACGCCGCCACGCACAGCGCGCCGACCTCGGCCTGGCGCAACCGATCGAGGGCCTCGTCGCCGTTTATGGACTTCGGCCGAATGGTCGGGATGCCCAGCTCCTGCGCGCGCGCCGCCACCGGTGTGGGGGTCGCGGACCCCCGCCGGCCCCGCCGTCGGTCCGGCTGGCTCACGACGAGGGCGACCTCGTGGTGGGAGGCGTTCAGGGCGTCCAACACGGGCACGGCTGGCTCGGGACTACCGGCGAAGGCGACTCGCATGATGGGTGAGGCTACCAACGCGTGTCAGAATGTCGCGGTGCCCCCGCTTCGCGCGCGCGCCGCGGCGCTGCTGGCCTCGCTTGTCGTCATCGCCGGGTGCTCGGACGGCGAGCCGGATGTCAGCCCGACCCAGGCCGCCGAGCCCCCGGATCTGGCGATACCAGCGGGCGGCGAAGTCAGCTCTGCCCAGGTCGTGTCAGGTCTGCGGGGTGCGCTGCTGGTGACGGGCCGGCCGGGTGACTCCCGCCTGTTCGTCGTGGAGCAGCGCGGGCTCATACACACCATCGCGGCAGACGAACTGGAGTCGGAGCCATTCCTGGATCTCCGGGGCGCGACCGAGGCGGGCGGTGAGCGCGGATTGCTGGGCCTGGCGTTCCACCCCGAGCACGAGACCAACGGGTTGCTGTACGTCAGCTACACCGACGTCGATGGGACCACCCGGGTGGTCGAATTCCACGCCGATACGGCCGATGGGCCTGCGGACCCTGACAGCGCACGCGAGCTACTGGCGGTCGAGCAGCCGTTCGCCAACCACAATGGCGGGCACGTGGCGTTCGGTCCCGACGGCATGCTCTACATCGGTCTCGGCGATGGAGGCGGCGGCGGAGACCCGGAGGACCACGGGCAGCGATTGGACACCCTGCTCGGCTCGATCCTGCGAATCGACGTCGACAGTCGCGGCCCCGGCGGGCTGCCCTACGCCGTTCCCCGCGACAACCCCTTCGTCGATCAGCCCGACGCCCGTCCCGAGATATGGGCCTTCGGCCTGCGCAACCCCTGGCGTTTCAGCTTCGACGCTCCAACGGGCCATCTCTGGATCGGCGACGTGGGTCAGGACCAGATCGAGGAGATCGACCGGATTCTGGCCACGACCGCAGGCGCCGGCACGAACTTCGGGTGGAATCGATTCGAGGGCAACTCCGCCTTCGACCCGCAAGGCCGCGATGTGACGGGCGGGGCGGCAACCCCACCCGTATCCCAGTACAGCCACGACGACGGGTGCTCGGTCACCGGTGGGCACGTCTACCGCGGCGTCGCCGTGCCCGATCTCGATGGCCGCTACGTCTTCGGGGACTTCTGCACCGGTCGCATCTGGACGCTCAACGCCGACGGCGATCCCGGCAGACCCCAGGAGATAACCGACGCAATCGGCGGCCCGCTCGCCAACCTGACCTCGTTCGGAGTCGACAACGACGGCAACCTGTATGCCGTAACCGGCGACTCCATCGTGCGCTTCACCGGGGCATAAGTCGCGGGCGGTAGCCCCTCGGGGACGCCCGACGAGCCCCCTAGGCCGACCGCCTAGACGGCGACGCCTGTGCGGAGCTCGCGCATGGCGGCGCGGCGCTGGTCGGGATCGGCCGCCTTGTCGATGATCAGCACGCCGTTCAGATGGTCGATCTCGTGCTGGATGACGCGCGCCTCGAAGCCCTCGAGTCGGAGCTCCACGGGGCTTCCCTTGGGATCGAACGCAGCGACGGCGACCGTCGTCGGCCGAGCCACGTCCATGGTCACCTCGCCGAGCGAGAGACAGCCTTCGCTGACGACGTCCTGCTCATCGCCCGAGGCGATGACCTCGGGGTTGCACAGCGCGTTGACCGGTCCGTCCTCGTCCGGCTTGAAGACGACCAGCCGTCGCGAGCGCCCGATCTGAGGCGCCGCCAGCCCTACGCCGCGGGCGTCGACCATGATTCGGGTCATCAGCTCGACATCCTCGGCCAGCCCGCGATCGAACTCGGTGACCGGCTCAGCGGACAACCGCAGCACCGGATCTCCGAGCTGGCGGATCTGCGCGAGCGCCGTCAGACGCCGCTGCTCGAGAACCGGATCGTCGAGTGCTCGGGTGGCCACGGCGGGAAAAGCTAGCACCCCACGGGAGCGCTCGAGACCTATCTGGTCGTAACTGCCAGGTTGGTGGAGACGCTGCCGAGCGCGTTGGTGAGCGTGACCCGGACGTCGTAGGTAGTCGCCCCGGTGAGGGCGCGAAGCCGGACGACCTTGCGGGTCTGCCCGCCCGCGCCGAGCGAGCCGGCCAGCTGGCGCGTCGCGGCGCCGGGGCTCGTGTAGTCGACGGTGTAACGGGTGGCGAGCTCGCCCGCGTCGGCGCTCAGCATGACGTTTGCCGCGTCGGGCCGGTACGAGATGGCCCGCGCGCTCATAGACGGAGGGGCGAGGGGTGCGACCGGGTCGGCCGCCGCAGCCGCCAGGACAGGAGCCGATACCGCCGGCACCTCGGTGAAGACGTCGGGCCCGGTCGCGCAGCTCGAATCAAACCCCCAGCTCGCGATGCCGAGCAGGCGGGACTCGCCGGATGGCATGGTCACGATCAGCGGCCCGCCGCTGTCTCCCTGGCACGTGCCCGCGACGTCGGGCGTCGGGGGCAGGAAGCCCGCACAGACCATCGACGGACCGTCGAATGCGTCGAATGGGTCGGCCTCGCCGCAGGTGGTGTCGGCCAGAATCGGCAGGGCCGCCTCTCGCAGCTGGTTGGAGACCCCCATGCCGTCGGGCCCCTCCAGCCCCCAACCGATGGTGGTCGCCGGGGTGCCGGCGGGCACGAGCGACGTAGGATCCCCGGGCGCAAACAACGGCAGCGCGGCAGCGCGGACCGGCCGATCGAGTCGCACCATCGCGAAATCAGCGCCAAGACCGCTGCCGATCAGATCGAAGCCGGGGTGCACCACCGCAGCGCTTCCCGAGGCCTGGCTCGCGGCTGGAAGGTCCCCCTGGCGGGTAACCGTGCCGATGGTCGCGCTCACGCGGAGGCCGGGCCATACCGGCGAGCCGGGGCGGCCGATGTCGGTGACGCAGTGCGCGGCGGTCGCAACCCATCGCGCGCCCACGAGGGCACCGGAGCAGTGGCCGATCAGCCGGACCCCGTCGCGAATCTCGAGCAAGGCCGCGTAGGGGTGGCTGCCATCGACCGCGACCTCGCCGCCGCGAATGCGCAGCAGGTCGGCGTTGTTCGCGGCGGGGGCCGCGAGTGCGGCGCCGACACCGAGCGAGAGCGCGGCGGCCGGGAGGGCCGCCCAGGTAAGGACACGGGAGACGGGCATGTCCGGCAGCCTAGACCCTGTTGGGGCTACTCTTTAGTCCTGCGCAACATCACGTTCTCGCCCGCGGGAGCCTGCGCGCCCCCGTCGGCGGTTTGCGCGTTTGACTGACGCCACGCCGCGATCAGCGGCGGGGAGGCAACAGCTCTCGCGCCTGCCCTTTGATCCACGAGCGTCCCGCGAGGTAGTCCTTGTCGTTCGCCGCCTCGAGGGTGGCGGTGTCGCCCTCGATCGTGAAGCCGGGCGCCGCCTCGCCACCGTGCAGCCGCACGAGCATCTTCGCGTCGCGCAGCGCCAGCACCATCGTGGGATCACCGGTGCGCGGGAAGCAGATCGCGACCTCCTCGTCGGAGACCTCGATGCGCGGCGAGGGGGCCAGAGCGCTCAGCTCGAAGTAGGCAGCGGCGAGAGTCGGACGGAGCTCCTGGGGGATGGCCGGCATCGCCGCCTCCTCGAGCCGGTACAAGTCCGCCACCCGGCCCTTCAGGTAGTAGTCGGCCTCACGCAACAACATCAGATCCGTGCCTTCCGCAGTGCCGCGCTCGGGGCGCTCCTCGATCCAGTCCCGAATGCGCTGCCAGCTGCGGTGCACGATCTCGCGTCCATCAGCGACCGCCTCCACGGACGTGGGCGTCCGGCGGTCGGGAGTGATCGCCACGACTATGCAGCGCTGCGCCGTCGTCGCGAGCGCGTCGTAATAGGCGATGAGCTCCGCCGAGTGATCCACCTCGAAGGAGAGGCTGCCGTAGAGGCCGACCGTCCACGAGCCATCGGGGGGGCGCAAGGTGGCGTCGGCGACAAGACCTGAGTCCTTCAGGGGCCGGAACTCCCGGACGGCGGACGAGCCGGCCTCGGGGAGGTCCTCACCGACCAGATCAGCAAGGAACGCGGCGGTCGTGCGCTCGGTCCCCGACGATAGGACGGTGGCGACGACGTGGATCCACGCCTCGCGGGGATCCGGGGAGACCTCGAAGAGTCGAGGAACTGGCATATGGGTCTGTCCTCCTGATGCGAAGCCGGGCGGCATCGTAGCGGACCCTTCTCACCCGGAGCGGAGGCTCACGTGTCTTGAGGATCGACATCGATCACGATGCGAAACCGGCGCCGGCCGGCGCCGGCGGCGACCTGGCCGGCCGCGGCCTCCAAGGCGTCGGCCGCGGTACCGGCCCGGCCCGCCCGCGCGAGCAGCGCCCGTCGGGTACGACCGCGAAGACGATGGAGCGGTGCCGGGCCGAGCAGCGAGAGATCGGGATGATCGCGCCTCACCCGCTCCCCAACCGCGGCGGCGAGCTCGATGACGCCCTGACGGTCCTCTCCCTCGATCAGCATCCGTACCAGGTGGGAGAACGGCGGATAGCCGCGAGCCTGCCGGCGCTGGAGCTCGCCGCTCAGGAAGTCAGAGACCCGGTGCCCCCCGGCAAGGCGGACGACGCGCTCCTCGGGCTCGTAGGCCTGGACGATCACCCGCGCGGGCTCGCCGCGCCGCCCGGCACGCCCCGCC
>JAOTZF010000155.1 GCA_029861485.1 Thermoleophilia bacterium
CACAACGTCGCTCCTGGCGGCGTGCGTGGACCGGCGGCGAATCGCCAGCAGCGCGGTGCCGCCAAATACGAGCAGGAGCATCCCCGCGGCGGCCCAGCCGGGGCTCTGGGAGCGCCCGCCGGGGTTGCTCGAGTCAAACTCGCCCGACACCGAGAACTCCGAGCCGAGCACGTCCGCCAGGGTCGCCAGCGACTGATCGCCATGGCCCTCGCTCGGCTCGATGTGCGAGTTCTCGCTGAACTCGTTCCAGCTGATGACGCCGATGGCGTCCGGCGAGGAGGCGACCGCGGCGTTCATGCCCGCGCGCAGGGTGGCCCCGCCGTCGCGCTCGATCACGCGCTCACCGCCGATCATCCGCGCATCGAAGCCCGCCGCCGCCGGCGCGATCCACAGACCACCGGTGCGGTGGACCGCCTCGGCCATCTCGGTCAGCTTCTGGTCGTAGCCGGGCGTCGTGCGGGGGTCGGCCGAGGACCAGTAGTAGGCATCGCCGTCCAGGAAGGGCGCAAGGCGCTCGATGCCCTCGGTGTTGCGCTCAGAGCCCAGCACCAGCAGCTCATCGCGCACCGGCGCGGTGATCGAGGCGATCTGGCTCGGGGTGAACTCCCAGGTACCGGAGATGATCACCACCGGGCGCTCGAAGACCTCAAAGGCCGCCATGGGGGCAAAGCGCCTGGCGAAAAACTGCAGATCGTCGCGCACGCGCGTTGGCGGCAGGGGATCTCGGGCGAAGTCGAGCCCTTGGTAGATCACCGTCAGGCCAAAGCGCTCCTGCTCGGCGATCCGGGCGAGCAGCGCCAGGCGCCGGTTGAGCACCTCGGTGCTCTTCCAGCTCACGATGAAGCCGGTGAGCCCCGCGTCCTTCGCCCAGCGGATGTGCCTGCGCATCACACTCGGCTCGTCCGACGAGTAGCGGCCGATCACCGGATAGTCGCGCTTGGCCCGGTTCCAGGAGGAGGCGTTGTACCAGATGTAGTAGTAGGCGAGCGTCGGAACGCCGTTCTTCGCCACGGGCGCAGCCACGGCGCTGCCCGTACTGCTCGGGGCCGCCACCAGCGCGAGCGCGGCGAGAGCCGCGACCAGGATCAGCCGGCGCGCGATCGCCATAGGCCCGTGAGACTGCGCTGGCGCCTGCGCCCGTTCATGGTCACGTTCGCGTCCCCTCGGCGGTCGACGGTGATGACGCGACCAGATCGGTGCCCGTTCGAGGCCGCTGGAACTCGCCCTCGAGAGCGCCGCGCACCACGTGCGCGGAGGGCAGAGATCGACGCGGGCACCTTCAGAGAAGCCCTACGCGCCGGCAGGGCCCTCATGCGCTGGAGGAGGGGCGCCGCGAGTCGGGGCGCGCGGGCCGACGGCACCCAGCGCAGCAGTTGAGGTCGTCCGACCAGGAGCAGGCCGACCGTGAGCCCGAGGCCGACGAGAAGCACCACGGCGATGTCGAAATAGCTCAGCACCTCCAAGTCGAGGTCCTGATCGCGCGACATCGCAACCGGCCTGAGGAACGAGAATCCGGGCGCCTTGACACGGACCATGTAGTCGCCGCGCGGCAACGAGGGGATCACGACCTCCCCGTCGACGAAGGCGTAGGTCTCGCGCTTGCCGTCGGGGAACTCGAGCTCGATCGCGGAGCCGATGCCGAAACCGAAGAAGTGGTCGTGAGCCCTGAAGCGCGCGGAGTAGAACAGCAGGGGAACGTCGATCGACTGCTCGCGCGAGGGGAAGAACTTGAGCTGGGATCGGTTGACGACGCTCGAGCCACGCACGTCGACGCGCCGGAGGGTGTAGTAGAGCGGCTTCACCTCGAGGCCGCCTTGGAGTGGCACCACGCGGCTGCTCTGGAGCCAGACGGCGTCATCGAGCGCGTCGGCGGGAATCCGCGTCACCTCGCCATGACTCGCCTTGAGAACGGCGCCGCCGATGCGGCTGGTCGGCACCCGACGACCGTCGAGATCGACGTATCGCAAGCGGACGCGGCGCTCGACGTTGAAAGTGGCGATGATCTCGCCCCCAGGACGCCGGCTCCGGTCGTACCACTTAACGAACTCCGCGCGAAGCCCCTTGCCGATCCGGGGTGGCACCACGACGCGCGCCTGGCTCTCGACGGGCCGATTGGGGTTGAGCCTGACGGTCACCCGGCCCTGGCTGTCTCCAACGAACGTCTGGCCCCCGATCACGATCCGTACGCCTGGCACGGGAGGAAGCGTCCGAATGGTGCCGACCCCCGGCGCACCCTTCGCCCGCTTGGCTGGTGAGGAGCGCCTCGCAGGCTGTCGAGGCGATGCCGCGGGGCGCGGCGCAGGCGAGGGGGCGGCCGAGGCTCCCGCCCTGCGCGGCGCAGGGCGAGTGGGCGCCGGTGAGACTAGCTCGGGCCGGCTGACAGATGGTGCCGCAGCGTCGGGAGGAGAGCCGAGCGCCGTCGGAGGAGCATCCGGGGTGGCGGCCGGCGCCGGCGCGCTCGCGGCGGCCGCCGCCGGGACTCCGAGCGTCGACATCAGCAGCAGTGCGCAGACCATCCATCCACAGGCAGAGCGTCGACAGCTCATCGGTGGCCCCTGCCGTTGAGTCTGCGCATGCGCGTGCCCCCGTTCGAGCTCACGTTCGCCTCGCCCTGGCGGTCGACGATGATGGTGCGACCAGCACCGTGTCCAGCCGACAACGCGAGGCGTCGCCCGTGAGGGCGCCGCGCACTGTGCAGCGCGAGCGCAAAGATCGCCGTGGCCACGAGGATCGAGAACGCATACGCCAGGTAGACGACCCCGCGCCCCGATTCCTCGATGAGCTCCGCTCGTCGGGTCGCCGGTACGACTTCCGCCAGACGCGGCGGCTGGCTGAAGTCGAACGCCGAGCTGATGTTGTTGGCCTGCGCGTCGCGGCGCGCCAGCGGGGCCAGGCCCCAGTTCTCCTCGATGAACTTGAGCATCGAGGTGAAATCGAGCGTCGTGGAGTCGACGTGGCCGCGGCGCGCGTAGGGGCTGACGAGCAGCGCGGGCGCGCGGAAGCCGTAGCCGAAGCGATCGACCTGCGGTGGCCGCACGTGGTCATACCACCCGCCCCAGTCGTCGTAGGTCCACATGAACGCCGAGGACGACCATGCCGTGCTACGCGCCAGGCTGTTGATCAGCGTGCGCACAAAGCGCTGCCCGGCCCGCACGCTGCCGGGGGGGTGCTCACTGGCTCCCGAGGGCACGATGTAGCTGACGGCCGGAAGGGTGCCCCGCTGCAGATCGGTGTAGTACTCCTCGAGATCGACGATCTTGCCGAACAGCTTCGGGTCGTCGAGGTAGCGGTCGTAGGCGAGCAGTGGATTCCAGACGACCTGGGCGCTCTTGTCGCCCGTGCCGCGATTGCGGTAGGTGACCTCCGGGTCGTAGTTCTGGACGTAGAACTTCCACGAGACGCCCGCGGCCTCGAGCCGATCGAAGATCGTCGGCAGATCACCGAAGCCGTCCTCGGGGATGCCGTCTACCTCCGGATTGCCCGGGGTACCGCTGATCCAGAACATGTGGTTCCAGACGCTGCCGCCCGCAGCCGAGGTGAAGAAGCGGTCGAACAGCACGTAGTCATCGGCCAGGTTCCAGTAGTAGGGGATGTCCCGGCCGTCGTAGTAGCCCATCGCGAGGCGCTTGTTGGGCCCCAGGCCCTCAAAGGCGCTCACAAAGCCGTTCATGCGCCCGCCGTTGTACTGCGCCTTGAAGGTATCGACATTATGGGACAGGTCGGTGATAGCCCTGCTCCCGATCCTGAAGGGCTCCACGCAGCGGCCCTTGGGACGCGCGCCGCTCACCGGCTGGCAGGCGTCTTTCGGGTGGCCATCAGCGCCCGGGTAGGTGCCGAAGTAGTTGTCAAAGGAGTGGTTCTCCTGCATCAGCACGACGAAGTGCTCGATCGGCGTGGTCGGCGTCGTGGCGGCGCTGGCGGAGAGCGGCGCAAGGCCGAGGGCCGCCAGGGCGGCGGCGATCAGGAGGCGCAGCGGCCAGCTCACGGGCGCACCTCGTAGATCCGGATGACCGGCTTCAGCGTGCCGCCCGAGTTGACCGTCTGGGTATGGATTGCCCGGCCGTGGTAGCGCTCGACGTAGCGCATCAAGCGGCGCTCGAAAAACGGCGAGCGGTCGGCCGAGAAGGCGTCCCAGACCACGTACTGGAGGTCGTTGTAGCGGATGCTGAGATCGGGGTTGACCAGGGGCGTGTAGACCGGGTTGCGGTGCAGCGGGTTGGGGCTCACCGACAGGCCGAAGGCTCTGCGGTGGCCGTAGAACTGGAGGATGTTCGCCATCGAGGGCCCGACGGTCATCAGCTGTGAGCCCTCGGGGATGTTCGCGCCGATCCAGCGGCCGGCCTCGCGGCCGCCCGGCACGCCGCCGGAGCCGGCCAGGAAGGTGTCCGACTGGGAGGGCTGCACGCGCTGCGCGCTTGGCACCAACAGACTGAGGGCCACGAGGGCCACGAGCCCCAGCCCGATCGTCGGCGCGGCGAAGCGGCGGGCCGCGACCCGCAGCTCCCACTGTGAGCTGACGACCGCCGCCAGCGGCCTTGCGGCCAGCAGCGCGACCGCCGGAGCGACCGGCAGCAGATACTGGAAACCCTTGACCGGCCAGAGCTGGAAGAAGATCACCGGCACGGCGATCCAGCACAAAAGGAGCGTCTCGCGCCAGGATCGCCTGCCGCGCAGGAACCAGAGGCCGGCGATGGCCGCGATCACCACCAGGTAGCCCATCGCCCCCGGCACGACCGTCGGGTAGAAGGTCCACTCGTGGTTGGGACGGCGAAAGAGCTGCCAGGCCAGGAAGTTGCCAC
>JAOTZF010000156.1 GCA_029861485.1 Thermoleophilia bacterium
TCAAACGCCGAGCGGCTCGCCAGCCTCCCGAGCTGGGTCGACGCCTACAATCGGCGCCGACCCCACACCGCGGTTGGCGGCCTGAGCCCGATGGACGCGCTCCTCAACAACGTGTCTGGGAACTACAACTAGGCCAGACTGTCCAATTCCACCGTCGGGTCGCCCTCGTCGCTTGCGCGGGGCGGGCGTGGGCGCTCGTAGACCTCCACGCGGCCGTAGCGGCCGGCGAGCGCGTTCGAGGGGATGAGGATGTAGAGCCGCGCTAGGCGGCCGAGCTCGGCCTTGCGCCAGCGGTTCGCCTCAAGCACATCGACGATGCCCATCACCAGAAAGAGTCCGACGATAACGCCGGCGATCACTCCGCCGCCGACGACGACTCGGTCGGCGATCAGCAGCGCCGTCACCGCGAAGAGCACGATGACGAAGACCCGGGAGCGCCGATCGCCGGCGTTGGCGCGTGTTTCGTAGACGGCCGATGGCGGCGGCGGAGCGGTCTCCTGCAGGCCCTCGCGAATGCGCAGGGCACTCGCCATACCTGCGACGGCAGTCGAGAGCAGGGCCACGATCAGGGCCACGAGCAGGGTCTCCGGGACTCGGAAGGGCGCGTCCAGGTACCATGAGACGACCCAGTAGAGCGCTACCGCGGCAACCGTCGACAACGCCGCCTGACCGCGCCAGCGCACCTCGTTCTCAACCCGTACCAGGCGTGGAAGATCTGCCAGCGTTGCCTCAGGCACGCGGAGTCCGGCTAGGAAATTTCCGACGCATAAACCACCACCTACGATACGCCTATGACCAGTACCCAGCCATCTGAGGCCGCAACCTCTGCGGCCCGCCTGAGTCCCCGCGTCGGCATCGTCGGCCTGGGATACGTCGGTCTGCCCCTGGCGGTCACCTTCGCCAGTGCGGATCTGCCGGTCTTGGGCCTTGACCTGTCGGCCGAGCGGGTGGCCGAGGTCAACCGCGGGTGCTCCTACATCGAGGATGTCCCCGGCGAGCAGCTTGCGCCGCTCACCGAGGCGGGGCTGGTGCGGGCGACCACATCATGGGATGCCTTCCGCTGGCTGGAGGCGATCATCATCTGCGTGCCCACCCCGCTCACCGAGCACCGTGAGCCGGATCTTTCGGCGGTGCGCGCGGCCGCCGAGGCGATCGCCCAGCGCCTTCGGCCCGGTCAGACCGTGATCTTGGAGTCGACCACCTACCCGGGCACCACCCGCGAGGTGCTCGCCCCGATCCTGGCCCGCTCCGGACTCACCCCGGGGCGCGATTTCCACGTCGCCTTCTCACCCGAGCGCGTGGATCCCGGACGGCTGGACTACACCACCGCCTCCACCCCCAAGGTGATCGGCGGGCTGACCCCGGCCTGCACCGAGGCGGCGCTGGCCTACTACGGGCTGGCCTTCGAGCAGATGGTGCCGGTCGACTCGCCGGAGATCGCCGAGATGACCAAGCTGCTGGAGAACATCTTCCGCAGCGTCAACATCGCCCTGGTCAACGAGCTGGCGGTCCTGTGTGACCGCATGGACATCGATGTCTGGGAGGTGATCGCCGCGGCGGCCACCAAGCCCTTTGGCTTCATGCCCTTCTCACCGGGGCCCGGCCTGGGCGGGCACTGCATCCCGGTCGACCCCTTCTATCTGACCTGGAAGGCCAGGGAGTTCGACATGCACACCGAGTTCATCGAGCTCGCCGGCAAGATCAACGCCGGCATGCCGGGCTTCAGCGTCGCCAAGGTCGCCCGCGCGCTCAACGAGCGCCAGATCGCCCTAAACGGCGCCAACCTGCTGATCCTCGGCGTGGCCTACAAGCCCAACGTCAACGACATGCGCGAGTCCCCGGCGCTCAAGGTGATCGACCTGCTCACCGAGGCCGGGGCATGTGTGAGCTACCACGACCCCCACGTGCCGGAGCTGCCCAGCCACGGGCTGGCCAGCGTGGAGCTGAGCGACGAGCGGCTGAGCGAGACCGACGCCGTGGTGGTGGTGACCGACCATGAGAGCATCGACTGGACGCGCGTCGGCGAGAGCGCGCCGCTGATCGTGGACCTGAGAAACCGGCTGCGACCCGAGCAGGTCAGCGGCCGACTATGGAGGCTGTAGATGGCTGACTCGGTCAGCGTTGGCGTCGTGGGGCTCAACTACTGGGGGCCCAATCTGGCGCGCAACTTCGACCGCGTGCCCCGAGCGCGTCTGACGTGGTGCTGCGACCTCGACGACGCGGCACTGAATCGCCATCGGCCCGCCTTCGGCGGGGCGCGATTCACCAACCGCATCGAGGATCTCCTGAGCGATCCCGACCTCGACGCGGTCGTGATCGCCACTCCGGTTCCGACCCACGCGTCACTCGCAAAGCAGGCGCTCCAGGCCGACAAGCACGTGTTCGTCGAGAAGCCGCTGGCGCTTACCTCGGCCGACGCGCGAGCCGTAGTCGAGCTGGCCGAGCAGCGCGAGCGGATCGTGATGGTGGACCACCTGCTCGTACATCACCCCGGCGTGCAAGCGGTCAAGAGGCTGATCGACGAGGGAACCCTCGGCAGGGTCTTCTACATGTACGGCAACCGGCAGAACCTGGGAATCGTGCGGCCCGATGAGAACGCGCTCTGGAGCCTGGGGCCCCACGACATCTCGGTGATGCTCTGGCTCGCCGGCGAGGATCCCATCGAGGCCGCCGCGAGCGGAGAGAGCTACCTCCAGCCCGGCATCGAGGACGTCGTATTCGGGCGCGTGAGGTTCCCGTCGGGGGTGATCGGCCACCTCCACCTCTCATGGCTCGATCCGCACAAGATCCGCCGCATGACGGTGATCGGCTCGGAGAAGATGGTCGTGTTCGACGACATGGAGACCGAGCGGAAGCTGACGGTCTACGACAAGGGTCCGATCGCCCGGGCGGACACGTACAGCGAGTACATCCAGGTGCGCTCAGGCGACATTCACATTCCCAAGGTTCCCACCACCGAGCCGTTGAAGCTCGTCTGCGAGCACTTCGTCGAGTGCGTTGCCGAGCGCCGCCGGCCGCTCAGCGACGGTTGGGCGGGAGTCCGCGTGGTCGAGGTGCTCGAGGCGATGACCAAGAGCCTCGCCGCGCGCGGCGAAGTCGTGGCACTGCAGACGGGAGTAAGGACATGAGCGAACCGGCCAACCTCGTGATGGGACCCGGAGTCGAAATCGGCGCCGACGTCGAGATCGGCGCCAACGTCGTGATCCACGAGGGCACGCGCATCGGCGATGGCTGCGTGCTGCAAGACAACGTCGTCTTGGGGAAGCAGCCCCGACTCGGCTCACGCTCGACCTCCAAGAGCGCTCCACTCGATCCGCTGGTACTGGGAGAGGGCGTCGCCGTCTGCACCGGCTCGGTGATCTACGCCGGCACCACGATCGGCGACCGGGTGATCATCGGCGATCTCGCATCCGTGCGGGAGCGCTGTTCGATCGGCGAGAGCACGGTCATCGGCCGTGGCACCTGCGTCGAGAACGAGGTCAGCATCGGAGCGCGCAACTCGATTCAGTCGAATTGCTACATCACGCGGGCGAGCGTGCTCGAGGACGATGTGTTCATCGCGCCGTGCGTCTCGACGACCAACGACAACTACATGGGCCGCACCGACAAGCGCCATGAGCTGCTGAAGGGCCCGACCATTCGCCGCGGTGCGCGCGTGGGCGGAGGCGTCGTACTGCTGCCGGGAGTCGAGGTTGGTGCGGACGCCTTCGTGGCTGCCGGTGCACTGGTGACCAAGGACGTCCCTCCAGCCAAGGTCGTAGCGGGACTGCCGGCGCGCGTCTGGCGCGACGTGCCTCCGGAGGAGCTGCTCGACGACGACAGCCGCTGAGCGCTCAGCGGCGGGGGAGCACCCTCACCCTCAGCCGCGCTTGACCCTCGTAGATCACATAGGGCACCACGACGTTGCGGCCCTGGCCGGTCGCACCGCCGAACTGCACCTTCACCGCGTTGTGGCGCAAAGGAAGAGAGCGTGGCAAAGCCGCGCGGATGCGCGCGATGCGCCCACCGCTTTGACGCCTGGCAATGCGCTCGAAGCGGCGTAGGGCGGGATCTGTCCTGACGCCGCGCGCCGAGAGCCCGAACAGCAGGACCTCGTCGACCTCGGCAAGGCTCTGGTTGAAACCGCCGTCCGGCTCGACGGGGTCGATGGCGATGCCCTTGAGCCCCGTACTCGCGCCGCGAGGGATCCGAATAGGGACGCCCACCACGCGCCGCGGCTGGCGCCAGGGCTGCACGACCATTCGAATGCGGGCGCGCTGGCCGGGGCGTAACCTCCGCGGCACGACGGTCGCGCGGATCAGACGGGCCGCCCGCACTCTCGGCTCGAGGCTCTGGACGATGGTGATCTTGCGCACCGGGATCTCGCGCAGGCTGTTCCGGAGCAGAATCGCGATCTGGCGCGCGGCGATCGGCTCCGTGTCGAAGATGATGTCGCTGACCGAGGCGTAGAGGTTGCGATAGACGATCGGCTTCCCGAGCCGGGGGCTGTCGATCCGCACCGTCAGGGCCAGCGAACCGGAGCTGAAGGACGCGTCGCGGACTCGGAACGCGCTCTCGCGCTGCAGCAGGTCGGCCATCACGGGCGCGAAGCGGGCATCGGGTGAGAGCTGGCTGCGAAGCACGGATCGTCGCCCGGTCGAGCGATCGATCGAGCGCAGCTCGACCCCGATGGCGTCGGCCGGCCCCTCGCGCCCGACCACCCCTGCGGTGTAGTCGCCCGTGACGATTCCTCGCACGGGTCCGGGGTCGGCCAGCTTGTAGCTGAAGTTGGA
>JAOTZF010000157.1 GCA_029861485.1 Thermoleophilia bacterium
GCAGGATCGCGTCCGCGTTGGTGATGCGGCAGCCGAAGACGTTCTCGAGGAGCTCGAAGGAGTAGAAGCCGCCTCGAGCCTGCCCGATCTGCACGACCCATGGCCATACCTCCCCCGGTGGCGCGGCAATCGTCACGGCGTGGGTGAAGCCCCAGTTGGGGTCGGGAATCAGGTCCTCCCCGGGCGATGAGGGGTCGGGCTCGCCGGGGCGTGCGCCCCAGCGCAACCGCCACCGGCGTCTCCAGGGCGCAAGGACGTGGCCCACGATCTGCAGCAAGGCCCACAGCGTTCGACTTGGCGAGCGCTGCCGGCGCCGGTCATGACGCATAGTGGCCTCCCGATGAATCCCGACGCGCCAAAGCTGGCAGCGACACTGGCTCAGGGAGGGCTGTCCTGCAACCGGGTGCTCACGGATTGGCAGCGTCGGGAAACACCTGATCACTGCCGGCGGTTCAGACGCCGGATGGGTTCGAACGTGATTCACGCCCTAGGGCCGAAGCGGAGAGGGAGGGATTTGAACCCTCGAGGCGGGAAACCCGCCTACGCGATTTCCAGTCGCGCTCCTTAGACCGCTCGGACACCTCTCCGGGCGCGGCGATGCTAGCGCACGGCGCCCCCCTCCTCTGCTCAAACCCGCGCCCGTCTGTGCGTGCAGGGCCGCTCTCGCTCGCCGACCTCGGTGGCGGTGCCCTCTCGTGTGAGTCGCTGGACCGCGAAAGGCACGACCGGCAGGACGCAGGCGAGCGTCAGAGGAACGATGCCGGTGGCATCGTGACGAGCGAGGACGCGGCCGGGCGACGCGTTTGTCGCCGTAGGGCGCGATAGAGCGCGGGAGGGTCACCGCCACGGCATTGGTAAGCTCAGGCGACTCGGGCAGTTAGCTCAGCGGGAGAGCGCTCGCCTCACACGCGAGAGGTCACTGGTTCGATCCCAGTACTGCCCATGTGGCCAAGGGGGACAAACGCCGCAGGCAAGAGCGGCCCGAGATGCCTTGGAGGATCAAGCTCCTCCTCGTGGGCGTGGTGCTCGGTCTGCTGTGGGGAGTGATCCTCTGGTTCGTCGGCAGCTTGAGCAACGGCGAGTTCGAGCTCTACCCGCTCGTTCTGACTCTGTTCGCGGCGGGCGCCATCGGCGGCGGCGTGGCAGCGATCTTCGGCACCTTCACCGCCAGGGAGAAGGGCGAGAAGATCTTCGCGAAGTCGCCCTATCGTCGCTACAAGCGTCGCGGGTAGGCCGGCGCGGGCGGCCCGCCGCGCCCGGTCGGCTATCCCGCTATCCTCACTGGGTGGCCGTGCTAAGCGGGGAGCTGGCGGTGCCCTGTACCCGCAATCCGCCTAGCGGGGCCGAATTCCCGGTCGAGGGGCCGATCTGGCAGCCTTGGCCTCGCGCAAAGCGGTGTTGATGGTGAGGTCCTACTCGGTGGACGCCCGCGAACCAGGTCAGGTCCGGAAGGAAGCAGCCTTAAGCGGTTCCGTTCAGGCGCAGTGGGATCACCTCGCCGGAGCTGGCAGCACGAGTACTACTGCCGCGTGAGGTCTCGAAACCGGGTGCACGGCCACATCATTTCTCTTCGGCGATGATCGATCGCGGCGCAAGCCTCTACAACCGTCACCGGCCCAGCCGGTTCGACGACCTCGTGGGGCAGGATCACGTGGCCCGCGCGCTCAGCAACGCCCTGACCCGCGGGGAGCCTCCGCGGGCGTTCCTGTTCTCGGGGCCGCGCGGTACGGGCAAGACGACGACGGCGCGCATCCTCGCGCGTTGCCTTACCTGCCAGAGAAGCGACGGGCCGACGGCAAAACCCTGCATGGAATGCGACGCCTGCCTCAAGTGCGGACGCCCCGACTGGCTCGACGTCGTCGAGGTCGACGCCGCCTCGAGCGCCCGCCGCATCGATGAGATGCGCGACTGGCTGGAGAGCGTCCGCTATCCGCCGGTTGCCTGTCGCTACCGGGTCACGATCATGGATGAGGCCCATCAGATCCAGAAGGACGCTGCGAGCGCCCTGCTCAAGACGCTCGAGGAACCCCCACCGCATTTGGTCGTGATCCTCTGCACCACTCACCCTTGGGAGATCATCGGCACCATCCGCTCTCGGCTGCAGCACTACGTCCTGCGCCGCCCGAGCGTCATCGACCTCACTGCGGTGCTACGCAAGGTGTCCGATTCCGAGGGAATCTCGGCCTCGCCTGAGGCCCTCGACCTCATAGCCCGCGCGTCAGATGGCTCGTATCGTGACGGCCTCGGCTTACTCGAGATGCTCTCCGCCTTCGGTGAGGGTTCCATCGAGGCCGATGACGTCATCAGCCTGCACGGCGGGGTATCTCGCGCGAGCGTCGTGAGCCTCGTGGACGCGATGGCCCGTGGAGATGTGGCAAGCGCCTTCGCAGAGCTCGAGGGTGCCCTGGACGCAGGAGCGGATCCCGATCAGCTGATGCGCGCCCTCGTCACCCACCTGCGTTACATCCTTCTGCTCCAGCAGGGCGCCGAGCCACGCGAGGAGTGGGGGCTGGGCGAGCAGGATCTCGCCGCGATCACCGCGCAGGCGCAGAACCTGAGCGACCAGCAAGTGATCACCGGGCTCGATCTGATGGCTGACGCGCAGGTGCGCATTCGCCACGGCGGCGCCGACTCACGCCTGCAGCTGGAGCTGGTCGCGGCGAAGCTCGGCCGTCCCGGCACTCGGCCGGCGCTCGCGGTGGCTCCGGGCGCCGGCACCGCCACGACGCAAGCCCCGAGGCCTTCGCCGGCCAATGAGCCCCCCACGTCCCCGGAGCCCGATCCACCGGAGCGGCCGGTTGCCGCGGCCGCAGAGACCCCGCAGACACCCGCGGAGGACCCGCCCCGCGTCGAGGAGCCTCCGGACCACACAAAGGCCGAGGCAACTCAACACGCACCGCCGGCTGCCGCGTCGGAGGATCGGTCCCCGTCATGGCCCGCCGTCATGGCCGAGCTGAAGGATGTCGCTCCATCGGTGGCGGGGATACTCGAGGGCGGACGCATCAGCGACGTGGCGGACGGCGCCGTGACGATCGAGCTGCCCAACGAGACCCGACGCACGATGCTGGAGCGTGGCGACAACGCCGGGCGGGTAGCCCAAGTCCTTCAACGTCATGCCGGCGGTCCACTCGAGGTGCGTTACGAGGTGTCATCCTCCCAGGAGGAGGCCCATCCCGCCGCCGACCCGGGAGCGCCACTTGCCGACGACGAGTTGCACGACCGGCTGAAGTCGATGTTCAACGCAACGCCCGAGACCTGAGGTCAACAGGAGTCCACATGGCCCAGAACCAGAAGATGCTCAAACAGATGCAGAAGATGCAGGCCGATATGGCCCGCGTGCAGGCCGAGCTCCAGGAGGAAACCGTCGAGGCGGCGGCCGGCGGAGGAGCGGTGGTCGCCACCGTCACCGGCGGTCTCGAGCTGGTCGCAGTCAAGATTGATGCGGCCGTCGTCGATCCCGACGACGTCGAGCTGCTCGAGGACACGGTGGTCGCAGCCGTGAACGAGGCCATGCGCAAAGCGCAGGAGCTCGCCAATCAACGCCTCGGGTCGGTAGCGGGCGGGCTGTCGGGTCTCGGCCTACCCGGACTCTAGGATCGGCCCATCCTTACTCCTTCGATCGAGCGACTCGTCGGTGAGCTTGCCCGGCTGCCGGGCGTGGGTCCGCGCACGGCTCAGCGCTTGGCCTTCCATCTCATGAAGGCGCCGTCGGCGCGTTCCCAGGATCTTGCGAGCGCGCTGGTGGAGATGGCCGAGCGACTTCGGCCCTGCGCTCAGTGCTTCAGCTTCGCGGAGGAGGAGCTATGCCCGATCTGTGCCGACCCGCGGCGCGATCAACAGGTGATCTGCGTCGTGGAGGAGCCCTCGGCCATCCTGACGATCGAGGCGACCCACGAGTTCCGCGGTCTCTACCACGTGCTGGGCGGGGCGCTGTCACCCATCGACGGCATCGATGCGGAGGACCTCCGAATCGATGAGCTGGTCGCTCGCATCGAGCGCGACGACGTTCGTGAGCTCGTGATGGCGACCAACCCGACGATGGCCGGCGAGGCCACCGCGCTGTTCATCGCCGACCAGGTGAACGGCGAGGTCGTCGTCACCCGGCTCGCCAGCGGTCTTCCCGTGGGCGCGGACCTGGAACACGCCGACGAGCTCACCGTCGGCAGGGCCCTGTTGGGCAGAAGAGAGATCAACTCTCAATAGACCGCGCGGTCGGTGCGGCCGTGCCGCTGCCGCCGATTGCTCGCCTGAGAAGCCTCTATCCGGCCGTCTCGCACACCTCCATTCAGCACGAGGTGCTGGAGCTGCGCCGAGGTCGGCACCCCGCTGTGCCGCGGGGAGATCTCAGTGGCCCGAGGCCATGCGCTGGCCTGGCTTCGATCGCGGGTGACCTCGCGGCGTCGCGATCGCCGGCGGGATCCTGCTCGCGGTCACGGTGCTGCGACCGTCCCGGCCCGGCGTGGCATGAAGGGGGTGGCCGCCGCCGCCGCGTTTTCGGTGATTGACGAGGTTCAGTGCCCCTAATGAGGTGCCGATACGGAGAAGGATGAGACTTCCCGCTGGTCCCCTACTCATCGTCTCTCCGCACCTGGACGATGCGGTCTTCTCCTGCTCGGCCCTTCTGGGCCGCGGCGAGCCCGCAGAAGTGCTCGTCGCCTTCGCCGGCTTCCCGAACCCTCCACATCGCGGAGAGGCCGACTCGAAGGCCGGATTCTTGGATTCCGACGAG
>JAOTZF010000007.1 GCA_029861485.1 Thermoleophilia bacterium
GTCCGCGGTCGCAGCGTCGCTTCGCGCCATGCCGCCGTTCTACCACTCGCCGCGTGCCCGGGTCAGGTGGGTATTTCCTTGGCAGAGGTACAGGCCGTGCCGTGCAGGAGCATGGCCCGGGGTTGCCATTCACTCGCCGGAGATATCTCTATTTGCAGGTACTTCCTGTGGGGAACACGACTAGCGTCCCGTCCCTCCCCAGCCGGGTTGCATCACCTGACGCCCCGGCTAATGGCCGCCAAAGCCTCCCCCAAACTGGAGATCCGACAATGAACACCCCCCGCATCGCCCTGCTCGCCGCCGCAGGAACCCTTGCTCTCGGGGCAAGCCTGGCCGTGGCCCACCAGGCCGGCACCCCACCGACGATCGCCTTCCCGACATCAGATGCCGACGCCCGCGCCTGCAACGGCATGTACCCCAACCTCACGGTGAGCTACAAGATGAAGCAGAAGGGAAGCAGCCACCGACCGCGCTCGAAGGTTCGACTGAAGCTGAGACGGGGCGCTCCGCAGACCATCTACACGGTTTGGGTGCGCACGACCGAAGCGAGTCCGTTGACCGGCAAGACCGTAACGCCGCTCATACCGACCCGGCGGTTCGCGAGCTTCGTGCCGGCGACGCCCGACAGCGATCTCGTGGACGAGATCTTCCGGCCGGGCTCCGGTGATGAGGGGCAGGGCAAGAACCTCCGGGGCAACATCTTCCGCACTGACTCGCGCGGCAACGCCGATTTCGAGGTGAAGGTCGACTATTGGCTTTTCGGGGGCACCCTGCCGTTCGGGAAGGTCGCGCACGGCCTTCCGAGCCTGCCGATCCAAGACTCCACCACCGCCGACGATGATCGCACCCTCACGATCGTCTCCCACTGCGGCGGCGGCGCGCACGGCCTCGTGCCGAGCACGGCTGAGGACCCTCACCAAAGCTGGTTCCACGTCTCGATGGCCGGCCCGAAGGTGAAGGGCAAGGCGACCAAAATGCTTAAGCGCCGCTAGCTCATCTGGCTGAAGCGCGGGTCGAGGAAGGCGACCCGCGCTTCGCCCACCTGAATTGCCTCGGCAGTTTGCCCGGAGCCGAGATCGACGACGACTCTCTGTGCCATGCCGGGGATGCCGTGGTAGCGGAAGGGGCGCACCGCGAGCACGCTGACCGGCTTCGTATTCCCGCTCGGGAAGCGGAGTGACATGGTGTCGCCGCGCGAGAATCGCCGCACGGCCGCAGGTTAGCTCGACAGCGCGGCGCACGGGCCGGAGGAGGGGCGCCCGCCCATCGGCCCGGGGTGCGGGATGCCGCGCGGTTGCGCTCGGCGTCACCCACGTCTTCTGGATGCTCGTCGCCGGGATGAAGCACCGGTCGCAGTGAGCCGCTTGCCTGCGTGACATCTTCGCCGTCGGCCTGGCCTCGGCTCGTCCCGTGGGACTAGAGTCCCACTCATGAGCGATGACCCGTGGGAGACCTGGGAAGCTCAATTCGAGCGGGAGCGCCAGCCACGCCGCCGTCAGCTACGGCCGACGGACTATCTGCTGATGGCCGGGGTGGCGATCGTCTTCCTGCTCGGTTCGATCATCATCATCGGCGGCGCCTTGGTCATCGAGCCCCAAGCGACGCAGTCCACCTCGGAGTGGCGGCTGTCGAGTTCCGAGGGCGGATGTCGCGCCACCGACACAGCGGGGCACGAGTTCAACGGCCAGCTCACGAACCTGTCCGATACGCCGCGCGATTTTCGGGTGAGCGTCGCGTTCGAAGTCGATCGCCGCAGGGTCGCCCAGGCCAATCAGAGCTTCTCCGGGGTGGCCCCCGGAGACACGGTCATCGTGGCGATCCGCTCTCTTGCGAGCTTCCCCGACGAGTTGCCGGACGTGACCTGCCGCACCGAAGTGCGGCACTCCGCCGCGTCCTAGCCCGAAGGGTGCAAACGGCCGCCGGGGCGGCTGGCAAACTGCGGCGCGGATGACGACCGACGCGCCCGATGGCATTCCACCGCACCGCTACGACGCTGCTCTCGCCGATGAGATCGAGCGCAAGTGGCAGGCGCGCTGGCGCGAGCAGGGGACCTACGAGACGCCCAACCCGGTAGGCGGGCTGTCCGCCGGCTTCGACCGGGTGGCAGGCCAGCCGAAGCTGTTCGTCATGGACATGTTCCCGTACCCCTCGGGCTCGGGCCTGCATGTCGGCCATCCGCTCGGCTATATCGGCACCGACGTCTACGCGCGGTTCATGCGCATGACCGGCCACAACGTGCTGCACACCATGGGCTACGACGCGTTCGGTCTGCCTGCGGAGGAGCACGCGCGCCAGACCGGTCAGCATCCTCGCGCGAACACCGAGGCGAACATCGCCACCATGCGGGCTCAGTTGCTGCGGCTGGGCCTCGGGCACGACGTGCGGCGGGAGATTGCGACCACCGACGTCGGCTACTACCGCTGGACCCAGTGGATCTTCCTGCAAATCTACAACAGCTGGTACGACCGAGACCTGGCGAGGGCGCGCCCGATCGCAGAGCTCGTGGCCGAGTTCGCATCCGGCGCCCGCGCGCTGGAGGACGGTCGCTCGTGGGGGGATCTGGATGAGGGCGAGCGCCACGCGGTCCTGAACGGCTACCGGCTGGCCTATCTGGACGAGGCGCCGGTGAACTGGTGCCCGGCGCTTGGCACCGTGCTGGCCAACGAGGAGGTGACCGCCGAGGGGCGCAGCGAGCGAGGCGATCACCCGGTGTTCAAGCGTCCGCTGAAGCAGTGGATGATGCGCATCACCGAGTACGCCGATCGTCTGATCGAGGACCTCGCGCACATCGACTGGTTCGAGTCGGTCAAGGCGATGCAGCGCAACTGGATCGGGCGCAGCGAAGGCGCGAATGTCCGTTTCCCGGCCGGTTCGGCCATGATCGAGGTCTTCACGACGCGACCCGACACGCTGTTCGGGGCCACCTACATGGTGGTGGCGCCCGAGCATCCCCTCGTCGACGAGCTTCAGGCCGACGCGTGGCCGACCGGCACGA
The DNA here is from genome assembly GCA_029861485.1 of Thermoleophilia bacterium. Taxonomy (GTDB): domain Bacteria; phylum Actinomycetota; class Thermoleophilia; order Miltoncostaeales; family Miltoncostaeaceae; genus CAMYIK01. Next base: position 2,996 of record JAOTZF010000007.1, read on the forward strand.
GGGACGCCTGGACCGGCGCACACGACACCCCCGCCGATGCGGTAGACGAGTATCGCGAGGAGGCCGCCGCCAAGACCGAGCTCGACCGCCAGGCCGAGGGGCGCGAGAAGACGGGCGTCTTCATCGGGGCATTCGCGACCAACCCCGTCAACGGCAAGCAGATCCCCGTGTTCATCGCCGACTACGTGCTCATGGGCTACGGGACCGGGGCGATCATGGCCGTCCCCGGCCAGGACGAGCGCGACTGGGAGTTCGCGGAGATCTTCGACCTACCGATCATCCGCACCGTCCAGCCGCCGGAGGACTTCGCCGGCGACGCCTACACCGGCGACGGCCCCGCGATCAACAGCGGCTTCCTCGACGGCTTGGGGGTCGAGGACGCCAAGCGGGCGATGATCGCCCACCTGCAGGAGAGGGGCGCCGGGGTCGGCACGACCACCTACAAGCTGCGCGACTGGTTGTTCAGCCGTCAGCGCTACTGGGGCGAGCCTTTCCCGATCGTCTACGACGAGGCCGGGAACGCGGTTGCGCTGCCCCATGAGCTGCTGCCGGTCGAGCTTCCGGAGCTGATCGACTGGGCCCCGCGCGCGCTCGACGAGGACAGTGACCCCGAGCCCCCACTCGGGCGCGCGACGGAGTGGGCCACGGTCGAGCTGGATCTCGGCGAGGGACCGACGACCTATCGTCGCGAGCTCAACACGATGCCCCAGTGGGCGGGATCGTGCTGGTACTACCTGCGCTACATCGACCCGACCAACACCGAGGTGGTCGTCGACCCGGAGGCCGAGCGCTACTGGATGACCGACGCCCACGGCGGCATCGGCGGGGTCGACCTCTACGTCGGCGGCGTTGAGCACGCCGTGCTGCACCTGCTGTACGCCCGCTTCTGGCACAAGGTGCTCTACGACCTCGGTCACGTGTCGGGACCCGAGCCGTTCCAGCGCCTTTTCAACCAGGGCTACATCCAAGCGGCCGCCTATCAGGACGCTCGCGGGGTCTACGTCGACGCCCACGCCGTCGAGGAGCGCGACGGGGAGTTCCTCTACGAGGGGCAGCCCGTTACCCGCACCTTCGGGAAGATGGGCAAGTCGCTGAAGAACTCGGTCACGCCCGACGAGATGTATGCCCGATTCGGCGCGGACACGTTGCGCCTCTACGAGATGTTCATGGGACCACTCGACCAGGATCGCCCCTGGGAGACGCGCTCGGTCACCGGGTCGATGCGCCTGCTGCAGCGCGTCTGGCGAAACGTGGTCGACGAGGACACCGGCGAGCTGACCGTCAGCGACGAGGAGCCCTCAGAGGGGCTGCTTCGGGTCCTTCACCGCACGATCGACGCCGTGCGCTCCGATATGGGGGCATTGAGGTTCAACACCGCGATCGCCCGCATCACCGAGCTGAACAACGAGCTCACCAAGCTCGACGGACCGACCCCCCGCGCGGTCGCCGAGCCCCTGGTGCGGATGCTCGGTCCCCTGGTGCCCCACATCGCCGCGGAGCTGTGGGAGCGCTTGGGGCAGGAGGGCTCGCTGGTGTACGCCAGCTTCCCCGAGGCCGACCCCGCCTACCTCGTTGAGGACACCATCGAGCTGCCGGTGCACGTGAACGGCAAGATGCGGAGCTCCATCAGCGTGGCCGCAGATGCCTCGGACCAGACCATCACGGCCGCCGCGCTGGCCGACCCCAAGGTGATCGAGCGGATGGACGGCAAGGAGGTCCGCAAGCTGATCGTCGTGCCGGGGCGGCTCGTGAACATCGTCGTATAGAAGCGAGCGCGGTGCGAGGCCGGTGTGACGGCGAGGCGGTTGGCTACTTGCGCCGCCAGCCCGCGACTCCCTGATTCACCCTCGTGGAGCTGCTTCGGGTGCGCGTCGAGCGCGAGCGTGGCTCCCGGCAGTGGAGCTGCCGGGCGTGCATGAAGCCGCCACCACGGCTCTGGATGGCGCTCGTGACGGGCGCCTGATCTGGTCCATCTCGGCTACTTCGCTGGTCGATGGTAGATACTGGCGTTTGGGCCTTTGCCGTAGATTAGGAAAAATTGCAGTGAAGGCCCATAGTGCGCAAAGATAGGAATCAGCCTCCACCGAATCTCCCAAGAGAGTGATCCCCCCTCAGATGGGAAACGAGGACGTGAACGCAGATCCGACAGACGGCCCCGGGCGCCCGGACCCCCGGCCGGTGCCGGTGGAAGTTGTGGTATCTGGCGACATCAAGACCACGCTGGACTCCCTCATCGACCGCGGCTGGGCGGTGGACTGGGAGCTGGGTGACACGGTGACGTGCCACCTGATCCTCTTCTCGAGCCGTCGCATACAGGGCGTTGGAGCCGACGCCAACGCAGCCGCCCGGGCGGCCATTAGAGAACTCGACGCGATCTAGTTCTCGATAGCGTGAGCCCGTGGGCTCGCGCCAATCGACCGTCATCTACCGAGGCGCCGAGATCCAGACCGCCCGCCTAACCCTGAGGGCCTTGGATCTGCCGGCAGTGGAGGCCATGTGGCGGGAGGACCTCGAGACTCTCGCGGGCCTCACGGGCCTCAGCTGGCCGGCCGAGGCGCCGCCGACGCTGGCCGAGCATCTGCCACTGGTCTGCCGCCGGCTGGAGGAGGGAGACGATCCCGCCTGGTGGATCCGGTCGATCGCGGCTGACGGGTCGCCGCAGCCGCTCGGGGCGGCCGGGTTCAGCGGGCCCCCGGACGACCACGGCCTGGTCTGGGTCGGCTACGCGCTCTATGCCGAGCATCGCGGCGCGGGCTTCGCGACCGAGGCGGTTGGCGCCCTGGTTGACTGGGCCTTCACACATCAGCAGGTGCCGGCGGTGCTTGCGGTCATCGCGCCCGAGAACCACCAGAGCCGGGCCGTCGCGAGCCGGGTGGGGATGCGCTTTCACAGCCAAGACGACCACATTGCCGTTTACCGGGTCACGCGTGGGCAGTGGGAGCTGCGCGAGTGATCGCGGACGTCATCGACCCGAAGGCCCTTCAAGCCGCGCTGAGCTCACCGCTTGCGGGTCCGGTGGAGTGGCATGCGCAGGTCGGATCGACCAACGATCTCGCCGCTGAGCGCGCCCGGTCAGGTGCGCCGGAGGGAACTTTGGTCGGCGCCGATCACCAGACGGCCGGCCGCGGCCGCAGGGGTCGCGAATGGCGCGACAGCGGGGGGTCCGACATCGCGATGTCGCTCGTGCTGCGCCCCAGCGAGGCCCGGGCGGCGAGCCTGCTGTCGTTGCTCGTCGCACTGGGCGTCGCCGAGGGGCTCGCCGGGTTGATCGAGGAGCGGGTGGAGCTGGTCTGGCCGAATGACGTGGTGGCAAACGGGCGCAAGCTCAGCGGCATTCTCTGCGAGCTGGCCTGGGAGGGCGGCAGCGTGCAATGGGTGGTCGCAGGGGTCGGCATCAACGTCAGGCCCGTCCCGCAGGTGGCCGACGCTCGCTGGCAGCCGGGATCGTTGCGCGAGAGTGGTTTCATGGGCTCACGCCATGACGTGGTGGTCGCCGTGCTCCGTGCGATCGGGCGCCAGTACGGCATGTGGCAGGCGATCGGTAGCGCCGGGGTCGTGAGTGGCTTCAGCGCGAGGGATCCTCTGAAGGGGCGCCGTATCGAGGTGGACCTCGGCGACGGGTCGGCACCGGTAAGCGGCGAGGCCGCCGGCATCGACCCGCAGGGCCGGCTGCGCGTGCTGACGCCGGAGGGTGAGCGCCAGTTCGCGGTCGGTGAGGTCGTCAGGGTAGATCACTAGTGCGGGCGGCGGTCTACCACGGGGCCGGGCGGGTGAGCCTGGACGACGTGCCCGAACCGCAGCTGCCACTCGGCGGTCTGCTCATCGACGTCAGCGTCTGCGGTATCTGCGGCTCGGACCTCATGAACTGGTATCAGGACACCAAGGCCCCCAGCGTGCTGGGCCACGAACCGGTCGGCGTCGTCATGGACGGAGAGGTGGGGGAGATCCGCCCCGGACAGCGGGTCTACGTGCACCACCACGTCCCGTGCATGGACTGCGAGCTCTGCCGGAGCGGCCGCCACACCCTCTGCCCGAACTTCCGCCGCAGCCGGATCGACCCCGGAGGGCTCGCGGAGCGCGTCGCGGTTCCCGACGAGATCGCGCGCCTCGATGTGCTGCCCGTGCCCGACGGCCTCAGCGACGCGGCAGCGTCCATCATCGAGCCGCTCGCCTGCGTGCTACGTGGCCAGCGCATGGCCGGGGTCGGCTCGGGCAGCCGCATCGCCGTCGTGGGGTGCGGCTCGATGGGTTTGCTGGAGATGGGGGCGGCCGCGGCCGCGGGAGCCGAGGCGGTGGTCGGTGTCGAGCCTCGCGCGGAACGGCGTCGAGTTGCCCAGCAATCGGGCTACCCGGCGCTGCCGAGTCCCGACCCCGACCGAGTCGCCGGGGCGCTCGGCGGTCTGGCGGACGCCGTGTTCGTGTGCACGTCCAACCCACGGGCGATCGCGTCCGCTCTCGAGCTCGCCGGGCCGGGCGGGGTGGTGCAGTTGTTCGCGCCACCGGCGCCCGGCACCCCCGTCGCATTGGACCTCGGCGCGGTGTGGTTCCGGGAGGTCTCGATCCAGTCGACCTACTCAGCGGGCCCCGAGGACACCCGTGCGGCGCTCGGGCTGCTCAGCCGCGGCGGGATCGACGGCGAGGCCCTGATCAGCCACCGCCTGAGCTTGACCGAGGTCGAGGAGGCGTTTCGCTTGGCCCGGAGCGGCGAGGCGCTGAAGGTGCTGGTCGAGATCGACTAGCGAGGGCGCCGGACCGCTAGGCGCCACCGCCGCGTCGCCGATCGGCCGGTGCCGTGCAGAAGAATCCGAGCGGCGAATCGGCGGCCGCGTGCAGCTGATGCAGCTCCGCGGCGGAGACGAACACGGCATCTCCCTCGGAGACCGCATGGAGCTGCGATCCGAGCCGCACCTCGCCGCGGCCCTCGGCGATGACGATGGCGTGCTCGTGCGCGTGCCGCTCGAGCCGCGACGAGCCGCCGGCCGGAAGGCGGAAGAAGCGCAGCTCGGTCTGCCTCGCGCCAGCGCGGCGCCCGACGAGTACGTGCCGCTCCGCTCCGGACGCGTACGCCCGCGGCTCGATGCCTTCCCAGCCCGTGCCGGTGCGCCGTGTGATGCTCCCCATCGGAGGGGAGGCTACGGGGCCATATGCCCTCCCGCGCAGGGAGTTCTCGGAGGATGCTGCGGTATAGTCCGCAGGCTGGCGTCTCGGCGCGTGGTGAACGTAGCTCAGTGGTAGAGCTCCGGCTTGTGGTGCCGGCGGTCGCGGGTTCGAATCCCGTCGTTCACCCTCCTACGGGGCGCCAGCCGGCGGGCGTGGCGGAACTGGCAGACGCGCTAGGTTTAGGTCCTAGTGGGAGAAATCCCGTGGAGGTTCGAGTCCTCTCGCCCGCATATGCCCGTAACCGCTGAGAAAACCAAACTCGAGGACGACAAGGTTCGTCTCGACGTCGTCGTCTCCGAGGACGAGGTCGAAAAGGAGCGCTCCAAGACCATGCGGCGCCTCGCCCGCGAGGTGCGCGTACCCGGTTTTCGCCCCGGCAAGGTGCCGGCCGAGGTCGTGGTGCAGCGCATCGGTCAGGACGCGGCCAACGACGAGTTGCTGAAGGACGCGCTGGGTGGCTGGTATCACACCGCGCTTCACGAGGTGGAGGTCGATCCCATCGCGGATCCCGACATCAACCTGAACGCGGTGCCGGAGAAGGGCGACCTGATCTTCAGCGCGACCGTGCAGCTGAAGCCCACGCCGGAGCTGGGCGACTACAAGGGGCTCGAGGTCGCGAAGGATCCGGCCGAGATTCCCGAGGGCGCGGTCGACGCGCGGCTGGAAGAGCTGCGAGCCGCCGCGGCATCGCTCAGACCGGTCGGCCGGGCGGCAGAGAGCGGTGACTTCATCAGCATCGACTTCGAGGGGCGGCGCGGAGGCAAGCGCATGCGCGACGCCGCGGCCCGCGACTACGTGGTGGAGCTCGGCGCCGACAAGCTGGTGGCGGGGTTCGATGAGCAGCTGGTGGGTCTGACCGCGGGCGAGAGCGTCTCGTTCAGCATCACCTACGCGAAGGACGATCAGCGCCCGCAGCTGCGCGGCACGCAGGTCGACTACACCGTGAAGATGAAGCGGGTATTCGAGTTGGCGCCGCCCGAGCTCGATGACGCCTTCGTGCCGCAGATCTCGGAATTCGAACGGCTCGAGGAGCTGCGGAGCGAGATCGAGGAGCGCTATCAGGAGAAGGCCGAGGACGCGGTCGAGGAGATGTTCCGCCGCAGGGTCATCGACGAGGCCGTCAAGAACTCCACGGTGAAGGTCCCGCGGGCCATGCTGCAGACGCGGATCCAGGACATGCTGCGAGAAGGGCAGTCACGACTACCCGAGGGCATCACGCTCGAGCAGTACCTCTCCTCGCGTGGCCAGAGCATGGACCAGCTGGTCAAGGAGCTTGCCCCCGAGGCCGAGATGGCCGTCAAGCGCGAGCTGGTCGTGCAGGCCATCGCCGAGGCCGAGGGCATCCAGGTCGGCGACGACGAGGTCGAGCAACAGATCCGCGATGACGCCGAGAGGGGCGGTCGGGACCCCGACGAGCTCGCGGCGGAGGTCGACCGGGTCAACGGGCGCGAGAAGCTGCGTGAGGACATCGCGCTGCGCCGTGCGGTCGACGTGCTCGTCGAGGCCGCCGCGCCGATTTCGCCCGAGACGGCCGACGCGCGCGAGAAGCTCTGGACGCCCGGGGAGGAGAAGAAGGAACCCGGAGAACTCTGGACCCCCGGCTCAGGGCCGGCCAACCCACAAGGCGGAACCGCATGAGCCCTCTAGTCCCCATGGTTGTCGAGCAGACCTCTCGCGGTGAGCGGTCGTTCGACATCTACTCGCGCCTGCTCAACGAGCGCATCATCTTCCTGGGCACCCCGATCGACGACCAGATCGCGAACCTGGTCGTGGCCCAGCTGCTGCATCTGGAGAGCGAGGACCCCGAGAAGGACATCTCGCTCTACGTCAACAGCCCTGGCGGCTCGGTCTACGCTGGCCTGGCGATCTACGACACGATGCAGTTCATCAAGCCCGACGTGCAGACCATCTGCGTGGGCATCGCGATGAGCATGGCCGCGCTGCTGCTGGCCGGCGGAGCGGAGGGCAAGCGAATGGCACTGCCCAACGCGAAGATCCTGATTCATCAGGTGAGCAGCGGCTTTCAGGGCCAGGCCACCGACATCGAGATCCATGCCCGCGAGGTCCTCGGGCTGCGCAAGCGCCTGGACGAGATCATGGCGAAGCACACGGGCAAGGACTTCGAGGAGGTCGCAAAGGACACCGAGCGTGACTTCTTCATGACGGCCGAGGAGGCCGCGGAATACGGCATCGTCGACCGGGTGATCGAGAGCCACTAGACGACGCCGGTATTGCCATATCTGCAACAAAGCCCCGGGCACATGCTGGACCACCCTGTTTAAATCCCCTGCCGATGGCGAAGACGTCGAGTAGTCAAGACGAGCAGCTGCTGTGCAGCTTCTGCGGCAAGTCCCAGCGACAGGTCAAGAAGCTGATCGCCGGTCCCGGCGTCTACATCTGCGACGAGTGCATCGATCTCTGTAACGAGATCATCAACGAGGAACTGGCGCCCGAGCCGACCCTCGACCCCGGGGAGCTCCCACGCCCGACCGAGATCTACTCGGTCCTGAACGACTACGTCGTGGGCCAGGAAGAGGCCAAGCGCACGCTCTCGGTCGCGGTCTACAACCACTACAAGCGCGTCAACATGACCGGCTCCAAAGAGTCGGAGTGCGAGCTGCAGAAGAGCAACATCCTGCTGCTCGGCCCGACGGGCTGTGGCAAGACGCTGCTGGCCCAGACGCTCGCGCGCATCCTCAACGTGCCGTTCGCGATCGCCGATGCCACGGCGCTCACCGAGGCCGGCTACGTCGGCGAGGACGTCGAGAACATCCTCTTGAAGCTGATCCAGGCAGCCGACTTCGACGTGAAGCGCGCCGAGACCGGGATCATCTACATCGACGAGGTCGACAAGATCGCCCGCAAGGCGGACAACCCCTCGATCACGCGCGATGTCTCGGGCGAGGGTGTGCAGCAGGCGCTGCTCAAGATCCTGGAGGGCACGGTCGCCTCCGTGCCGCCGCAGGGCGGCCGCAAGCATCCGCACCAGGAGTTCCTCACCATCGACACGACGAACATCCTGTTCATCTGCGGTGGTGCCTTCGCGGAGCTCGAGAAGGTGATCGACAGGCGCATCGGCAACCAGGGCGTCGGCTTCGCGGCCGAGGTTCAGGGCAGGGAGGAGACCGACCTCCATGAGCGGCTCTCCCAGGTGCTTCCGGAGGATCTCGCCAACTACGGCCTTATCCCCGAGTTCATCGGCCGACTGCCCGTCGTCTCGGCCGTGCACCAGCTCTCGCGCGAGGATCTCGTGCGCATCCTCAGGGAGCCCAAGAACGCGCTGGTCTCCCAGTACAAGCAGTTCTTCAACTTCGACGACATCGAGCTGGTCTTCGCCGAGGACTCGCTGGCGGCGATTGCCCAGAGGGCCCTCGAGCGCGGCGCCGGTGCGCGAGGGCTGCGCTCGATCATCGAGAGCGCGCTGCTCAACGTCATGTTCGAGCTGCCCTCCCGCGACGACGTGCGCAAGTGCGTGGTCACCAAGGAGACCATCACAAAGGACCTCCCCCCGACCCTCGTTACCGAGGCGACCGACGCCGAGCCGGAGCAGCGTCTCGCCGAAGGGTCTGCCTGACAGCTGCCGTGGCGGCGTCTGACCGCTACGACCCGAGCGACTCGGAGCCGCGCTGGCTGAAGGCGTGGCTGGACTCAGGCGCGCTCGACCCCGATCCGTCAGGGCCGGGCGACGCGTACGCGATCGCCATTCCGCCGCCGAACGTCACAGGGGCCCTCCACATGGGCCACGCCCTGAACAACACGATTCAGGACGTGCTGATCCGCTCGCGCCGAATGGCCGGCGACCAGGTGAAGTGGATCTGCGGCACCGATCACGCCGGCATCGCGACCCAGGCCATCGTCGAGAAGGATCTCGCGCAGAAGGAGGGGCGAAGCCGCCACGATCTCGGCCGCGAGGCCTTCCTCGAGCGGGTCTGGGAGTGGCGCGAGGAGTACGGCGGCACCATCATCGGCCAGCTCCAGCGGCTCGGCGCGACGCTCGACTACGGCAACGAGCGCTTCACCATGGATGAGGGGTACGCCAATGCCGTGCTCAGGGTGTTCGTGGACATGTACGAAAAGGGCTACGTCTACCGCGACAACTACATGGTCAACTGGGACACGGGCCTCGGCTCGGCGATCTCGGACTTGGAGGTCGAGGACCGCGAGGTGCTCGACACGCTCGTGGAGATCGCCTACCCGCTCTCCAGTGGCGAGGGCGAGCTGGTGGTCGCCACGGTGCGGCCGGAGACGATGCTCGGCGACACCGCCGTCGCGGTCAATCCGGACGACGAGCGCTACGGGCACCTGATCGGGCAGACCTGCGTGTTGCCGTTGGTCGGGCGGGAGCTGCCCATCATCGGGGATGACTACGTCGATCCGGAATTCGGCACGGGCGCCCTGAAGGTGACCCCGGCCCACGATCCGAACGACTTCGAGATGGGCAAGCGCCACGGTCTCGAGGCGATCAGCGTCATCGGCGAGGACGGCGCGATGACCGACGCCGTGCCGGAGCGCTACCGAGGCCTGCCGGCCGCCGAGTGCCAGGCGAGGGTGACAGAGGAGCTGCGCGCCGCGGGGGTGCTGCGGGGCGAGGAGCCCTACACGCACACCGTTCCGTTCAGTCACCGCAGTGGCGCGCGGGTGGAGCCGCTGATCTCCCTGCAGTGGTTCGCCGACATGACCCAGCTGGCTCAGCCCGCTATCGCGGCCGTCGAGGACGGCCGGGTGAGGTTCACGCCCGAGCGGTGGGGCGACGTCTACCTGGCATGGATGCGCGAGATCCGCCCCTGGTGCCTCAGTCGCCAGCTGTGGTGGGGCCACCAGCTGCCGGTCTGGTACCGCGGCGATGAGATCTACGTCGGGGTCGACGGGCCCGAGGGCGACGGCTGGGTGCGCGACGAGGACGTGCTCGATACCTGGTTCAGCTCCGGCCTGTGGCCGTTCGCGACCCTCGGATGGCCCGAGGCGACGCCCGAGCTGGAGCGCTTCTACCCCAACCAGGTGCTCTCGACGGCGCGCGACATCATCTTCCTCTGGGTCGCTCGGATGGTGATGATGGGCCTCGAATACCTCGGCGAGGTCCCTTTCTCGGAGGTCTACATCCACTCGGTGATCCAGGCGCCTGACGGACGCCGGATGAGCAAGAGCCTCGGTACGGGCATCGACCCGGTCGAGGTTATCGACGAGCACGGCGCCGACGCACTGCGCTTCGGGCTGCTGATGATGAGCAGTGCGCAGGACGTGCGTTTCAACCACGAGCGCGTCGCCCAGGGCCGTCAGCTCGTCACGAAGCTCTGGAACGCCTCTCGGCTCGTGGTCGAGCGCGGCGGCACGCCGGGGCCCTGCCCGACGCCGCAGAAGCTCGCGGACCGCTGGATGGCGAGCAGGCTCACCGCGGCGATCGAGGAGTCGGAGAGCCTGGTCCGTGAGTTCGACTTCTCGCGTCAGGCCGACCTGCTCTACCACCTGATCTTCGACGAGTTCGCGGACTGGTACTTGGAGCTGCTCAAGGCCGGGGAGGCCACGCCCCAGGTCGCGGGACCGCTACTGGAGCAGCTGCTGGCGCTCGCTCATCCCCAGCTTCCCTTCGTCACCGAAGAGTGCTGGCACATGCTGTCGGGCTCTGACGAGCTGATGCTGACGCACGCGAGCGCCAGCCCCCCGGCGTCCCGGGACGCCGAAGCGGAGGCCACCATTGAGGGTTTCCAGGAGCTCGTCACCTCTCTGCGCTCGTACAAGAGCGAGCATGGCCTGGCGCGGCGCGACCGGATCGAGGTCCGCCTGGAGGCAGGCGAGGGCGTGTGGTCCCCGCCGGACGGATTGGCCGGGCTCGTCAACGCCGAGATGGCCGAAGTGGGTGAGGGCGCTCACGTGGTGCCCGCGTCGTTCGGCTCCATCCTCGTGCTGCCGCCCGAGATCGACATGCAGGCCGAGCGCGCGCGGCTCGATGCGGCGATCACGGCGGCCGAGAAGGAGCTGGCTCGCGCCGAGAAGCAGCTCGGCAACGAGCAGTTCGTGTCGCGCGCACCGGCGGAGCTGGTGGAGGCCGAGCGCGACAAGGCCGCCCGGTACACCTCCGAGCTGAAAACCCTGCGGGCTCAGCTCGCGGCGGCCGGCGGGAAGTAGCGCGCCGCGCTGACTCCCGAGGCCGCCGAGCGCTACGTCGAGCACCTCGACGTGTTCGGCGAGCGCTACGGGCTGGAGAGGATCCATTCGCTGCTTGCCGCCCTTGGCCAGCCGCACCGCGCGGCTCCCGCGATCCACGTCGTCGGCAGCAACGGGAAGTCGTCGACGGCGCGTTTCGCGGCCGCGGCGCTCGCAAGTGCCGGCCTCAAGGCCGGCGCATATCTCTCGCCGCACGTCAGAGGCTGGCACGAGCGCCTGGAGGTCGACGGCGCTCCTGCAACCCCAGAGCGGTTCGCCGATGCGGTCAGCGCGGTGCGCGAGGCGGCAGGCTCCCTGTCAGAGCCCGTCACCCAGTTCGAGGTGCTCACCGCGGCGGCGTTCGTCGCATTCGCACGGGAGCGTCTGGACGCGATGGTGATCGAGGCCGGCCTGGGCGGCCGCTATGACGCGACGAACGTCTTCGACGGCTCGGCGGTAGTGGCGCTCACCCGCGTCGATCTCGAGCACACGGCCCTGCTCGGCCAGAGCAGGGCGGAGATCGCCGAGGAGAAGCTCGCCGTGGTGCATCCCGGTGGTGCGACTCTGGTGACCGGCCGGCTCGATGCCGATGTGGAAGCGGGCGTCGCGCGGCGCTCACGCGAGACGGGCGTCACGCAGCGGCGCATGGGGCGGGACTTCTCGTGGTCGGCAGATGGCTCTGGCGTCGTCGTGCAAACGCCTCGAGCAACGCACCCAGGCCTGATTCTGGCTGCGCGGGGTGATTTTCAGCGCGACAACCTCGCCGTGGGCCTGGCCGCGGCGGAGGAGCGGATCGAGCGCGCCATCCCGACGGACGCCTTGCGCGAGCGGCTCGGCCGTCTGACCATCGCCGGCCGCGCCGAGATCATCTCGCATGACCCGCTGATCGTCGCCGATGGCGCCCACAACCCCGCCGGCGCGGCGGCTTTTTCGAGCACCCTCGGCACCCTGCTGGGCGATCGCCAGGCGGTGCTCGTGACCTCGGTGCTGGACGACAAGGACCTGACCGGCATCCTCGTCGCGCTCGCTCCGTACGTCGGCGAGGTGATCGCGACCGCGTCCTCGCACGCGCGCGCCCGGGCGCCCGAGGAGATCGCCCGTGCGGCCTCATCGGTCGGGAAGCCCGCGCGGATCTGCGACGACCCCGCATCGGCCCTATCGACCGCTCGTCGGCTGGCGGCGCGCGATGGAGCCATCGTGATCGCCGGATCGCTCTATCTCATTGAGGATCTGCGGCGTTGCGCGTTGCTCCGAGACGAGTGAAGTGGCTGTTATCCTGCCCGCCGTTCGTTCCGGTCCCCCCGCCGGGCTGTCCCCGGCTTACGAGGCACCTTTTTGAACAACGACGATCCGTTTGAAGGAATCTCGGCCTTTTTCGACTCACCACTTTGGTCTATCGCCAGCCTCCTTTTGCAGGTGTTCTTCATCCTGCTGTGGGCTGCGCTCGTCTACTGGACCTACCAGGACGCCAAGCGGCGCATCCGCGAGCCGGCCTTCATCGCCGGGTCGGTGGCGCTGTCGCTGCTGATTCCGTACCTGGGCGCGATCATCTACTTGATCATTCGTCCGCCGGAGTACCTGGTCGAGGAACGCGAGCGCGAGCTGGAGTTGCTCGCCCTTGAGCAACGCCTGGCGCCCGATGACGCCGAGGGGCATGCCATGGTCGGCCGTCTGCTGGATCGCGAGGGCGGCGGCGAGTTGGAGGCCGGTGCCTTCTCACGGGCGCTCACCGAGGCGGGCGTCGCGCGCAGCACCGAGATGGCCCAGCTGGAAGAGCGCGTGCGAGACCTCGAGTTCCGCCTGCGCGTGGCAAGCGGCGCGAGCCCCGAGGAAGCGCGAGCAGAGGGAGACGACACGGGCCGTTGGCGCCGACCCTCGCGCCGGCGCGGAGGGGATGATCGTTGAGTGAGCGGTCTTTCGTCATGGTCAAGCCGGATGGGGTGGCGGCAGGCCTCACAGGCGAGATCGTCAGCCGCATCGAGCGGCGTGGCTTCGGCATCGTCGCGCTGGAGAAGCGTTTGATGGCACGCGAGGTCGCCGAGGAGCACTACGGCGAGCATCGCGAGCGCCCCTTCTACGGTGAGCTGGTTGAGTTCATCACCTCCGGCCCGGTGGTGATGCTGGCGGTCGAGGGCCCGGAGGGCACGATCGACGCGCTGCGCACCATGATGGGACCGACCAACCCGCTGGATGCTCCCCCCGGCACCATTCGCGGCGACTTCGCCACCGATGTCGGCCGGAACATCATCCATGGCTCTGACGGCACCGAGTCCGCAACGCGCGAGCTGACCCTCCACTTCGGGGCGGAGCTCTCGGGCTGATCCTGCTGGCCTCACGCTCGCCCCAGCGGCGGGCGCTGCTGTCGGCACTGCACGTCCCGTTTCGGGTTGTGGCCAGTGAGTTCGGGGAGCGCGTCCCCGACTCGACGCTACGGCCACAGGAGACGCTGCTGATCAACGCGCAAGGCAAGGCGCGCGAGGTCGCAGCCCGCTCGGGAGTACCCGATGGTGGCGCCGTGCTCGGCGCCGACACTGGCGTGATTCTCGATCATCGCGTCCTGGGCAAACCCAACGACGCGATGGAGGCTGCGCGAATGATCGATGCGCTGGCCGGGCGGGAGCACGAGGTGCAGACCGCGATCTGCCTGGTTACCGCGCATGGCGAGCTTGCCGAGTGCGACGCCGCCCGGGTCTGGGTGCGCCGGCTGCCGGAGGCGGCGCGGGACTGGTACGTGGGTCTGGGCGAATGGCGCGAGCGCGCCGGCGGCTACGCCATTCAGGGGTCCGGCAGTGCTCTGATCGAGCGCATCGAGGGCGACTACACGACGGTGGTGGGTCTCCCGGTCGGGCGGCTGGTCGGCATGCTGGCGGTCACCGGGCTCGCACCGTGGGGGTGGACCGGCGAGCCCCACCTCGGCGCGAACGGCGCAGGCGCGTAGTTCTCCCTCCCCAAGGGTCCGCTCGGTACGCGCGAATCGAGGCGGCCATGGGCGCGTCCTGGACCTTAGAAGGCCCCCAACGGGAAGCGGGCGAGCTCGGTGTAGCGGGAGCCGTCGGGATGCTGCTCACTGTCAACCAGCACGATCTCGGCGACGTCGAAGGAACGCGACACGCGATGTCCGATCAGTCGACAGGCGCCACGCCGCCGCATCCGGGCGAGCGTGATGTGGCCCGTGAAAGGTCGGGGATCGAGGGGCTGCCC
>JAOTZF010000158.1 GCA_029861485.1 Thermoleophilia bacterium
CTTCGAGGTCGTCGTCGACAGCGCCACCGGCCCTGGGCGAAAGCCCGAGCCGGAGATCTTCCTGGAGGCCCTCAGTGCGCTGGGTGTCGCGCCCGACCGCGCGCTTCACTGCGGCGACATCGCCGAGGTGGACGGCGTCGGCGCCAGACGCGCAGGGATGGCGGCCGTGGTCCTGAACCGCGCCGGCGGGGAGCTTTCGTCCTGGAAATCGCGGACCATCAACTCGCTGGACGAGCTGTCGGCTCACGCCGCGTGGTTGCTCCAGGACCGCCGCCCGGGCCCCCTCGATCGGGGCACGCGGGCTCCGAACTAGACCGATGGCTGTTGGGCCCCCTGGCGTTGTCCTGCCAGCCTGACAGCGTGCTCCGCCTCCATCGTCGCACGGTCGCGCGCTCTGCCCGTCATCTCCTCCGGGATGTGGCCTCACGGGCTGATCGCGTGTCACGTTCGCCCAAAGTGGCGAGCGTGTGCGAGGCGGTGCTCGAGGCCGCCCGTCCCCGGCGCTTGCGAGCGCGCGCGCTCGGCGCGCGCGCCGCGGCGCCACGTCCGTGGCCTCGCCATGAGCTCGAGACCCTGCGGCGGTGCCCAGCGTGCGGCAGCTCGGTGAGACGCCCCCTCTACGTGTCTCTGACCGATCGCCGCCGCGCCACGGCTCCCGGCGAGTGGAACTTCCACACCTGCTCACGCTGCACCGCGGCGTTCCTGGATCCGCGCCCGACCGCCGCCGCCGGCCTGATGCGCGGTGCTCCGCCGCTCCGCCATCCTCACACCCCGGGATGGCTTACCCGGCAGGCGCGCCGGCTCACCGTCGCCCTTCGGAACGGGTACGTGAACCGCCGGACGGACCAGCGGCTCCGGCCGGCGTACCGGCTCGGATACTGGTGGCATGTCTGGCGACCGCGGTCGCGCGCGCGGATTCACGCCGAGCTCGGCTGGCTGCCGGCGGGTCGCCCGCATCGTCGGCTGTTGGACGTCGGAGGCCAGAGCCCGCAGGCGGTTGGGGCAGCGCGCAGCTCGGGCTGGCGGGTCACCGTCGTGTTGCCCGATCACCGGCGCCCGGCGTTGCTCGACATGCCCGACGCCGATGTTCACGTCGGCTCGGTGGCCGACGCCGGCCTGAGCCAGGGGAGCTTCGACCTGATCAACGTGCAGGGCGCGCTCGAGCGCATGCATCGCCCGCTCGAGGAGCTCGAGGCCTGCGCGCGTCTGCTGCGCCCCGGCGGGACCATCAGGATCTCCACGCCGAATCTGGCCTCGTTGGGGCATCGCCACTATCGACGGCACTGGTCGGCTCTGGACCCCCCACGTAACCTCGTCCTCTTCACGGCCGCCTCGCTGGACCGCCTTCTCGGTTCAGCCGGGTTCAGCGCGACGCACACGCGCGACGTCCCGCTGGGCGCCCGCCAGAGCTTCCGCGACAGCGAGGAGCTCACCACTGGTCGCTGGTCGAGCCCCCGCTACTGGTTGCGCCGCGCGAGCATTGAGCTCAAGGCGCTGTTCGCCGACGCCTGCGCGTTGCTTCGCCCCGACTGGGGCGAGCGCTTGGTGGTAACGGCACGACCGGTGAGTAGCGCCACCACCGTACCGGTCGCGGCCTGAGCTCTAACGCGCCAGCGTCGTGTAGCGGAGGAAGGTCGCCATGGCGTCCTCGAACTGCTCCGCGCACGATCCGTCATCGTCCTCGACGCACGATCGCAGGCCTCGGGTGAGCAGATAGAGGCCGACCCGGTCGACCGCCGCCTTGACGGCGGCGAGCTGGGCGAGGACCTCCTCCGGCGCGGCCCCCTCCTCGATCATGCGCTGAACGCCGCGGAGCTGGCCCTCGGCGCGTCTCAGGCGCGACACCAGCTGAGTTGCCTCCGGCTGGGCGGTGGTAGCCATCGCGTCAGCCCCCGCAGCCGCAGGACCCTCCGCAGCACCCTCCGCCGGCCGCCGGGGTCTCGCTACTGCTGGGGCGCGCCGTCACGAAGCCGGTGAACAGTTGCGTCGCGGTCTGGTCGCAGTCCGGGCAGGCACGGTCCTCATCGCGGAGGAAGCCGTGCCGGAATACCTCGAACTGCTGGTCGCAGGCTTCGCAGAGCAGGTCGTAGCTGGGCATGGCCTAGGAGAGCCCCAGAGCCTGCTCGAGCTGCGCCTTCGGCATCGCGCCGACGGCGTGCCTGGCGAGCTCACCGTGCTCGAAGAGGGCGACAAACGGAATGCCCTGCACGTTGTAGCGCTGCGCGATCGCGCCGTGGGCATCCACGTCGAGCTTGCCGACCACGATCTGCTCCCCGCGCTCGCGGGCGATCTCGTCGATCACCGGCGCGATCATGCGACACGGGCCGCACCACTCGGCCCAGAAGTCGACCATCACCGGCTTCTCGTTCTCGAGCACCTGGGCCTGGAAGTTGTCCGCCGTCAGTTCAATCGTTGCCATCGCCTCGTCCTTCGCTGAGTCGTGAGTCATACGGCCGCCGCCGCGGCGGTCGCCTCATGGGCTACTTCCTCCAGCCAGCGCTCGGCGTCGATCGCCGCTTCGCAGCCGGAGCCGGCGGCCGTGATGGCCTGCCGGTAGACGGTGTCCTGCACGTCGCCACAGGCGAACACGCCCTCGACGTTGGTCCTCGTGCCGTCCGTCAGCACGTATCCCGCCTCGTCCAAGGCAACCTGGCCGGTGAGCAGATCCGTGTTGGGCGTGTGCCCGATCGCCACGAACATCGCCGCCGCGGGAATCACCTCGAGCTCATCGGTTCTCACGTCCCGCACCTGCACGCCCTCGACCGCTCTCTCACCGAGCACCTCGTCGACGACCGCGTTCCACCTCACGTCGATGGCGGGATTGTCCAGCACGCGCTGGGCCATGATCTGCGATGCGCGGAACTCGTCCCGGCGGTGGACCACGGTAACTTTCGAGGCCATGCGGGTAAGGAAGAGCGCCTCCTCCATGGCGGTGTCGCCACCCCCGACCACGACCATCTCCTTGTCCTTGAAGAAGAAGCCGTCGCAGGTCGCGCACGACGAGACCCCGAAGCCTCGCAGCCTGGTCTCGCTTTCGATCCCGAGCCATTTCGCGGACGCCCCCGTGGAGAGGATGATCGCCCGCGCCGTGTGCTCGCCCTCGCCGGTCCACACCGTGAAGGGGCGCCTGGACAGGTCGAGCTTCGTGGCGTCGACGGTCAGCACCTCCGCGCCGAACCGCGTGGCCTGCGCGCGGAACATCTGCATCAACTCAGGCCCCTGCACTCCGTCGGGGAAGCCGGGGTAGTTCTCCACGTCGGTGGTGGTCATCAGCTGACCCCCAGCCGCGAATCCCTCGATCACCAGCGGCTCCAGGTTCGCCCGGGCCGCATAGATCGCAGCCGTCAGTCCGGCGGGCCCGCCGCCGACCACGATGACGTTGCGAGGCTCATCTGCCATCAGTCATGTCTCCCATCCATCTATACCCTGGGGGGTATGCTAGCACGCTTGCGAGGAGAGCCTGGCTAGGCCGCGTGGCGCTCCCAGACCAGGTGGCGGCCGACGGCAATCGGACTTCGCACGGCGGCATAGTAGCGTCGGCCCTCGGCCTCCTCGGTGCGTTCGATCTGGTGTGCGTCCACGAATGTGGCGATTCCCCACGCGGCGAGCAACCCGACCACCACGCCCTCCGCTGTGCCTCCGCGGTCGAGTATCGCGACCAGGAACAGCAGCATCGCGGTAGCTCCCGCCACCAGAACCCCGGCGCTAAGCAGGGACCAGCGCCGCCACTCGCTCGGCGTGGGCTCGAGCCGCCGCGGACCGGAGTTCGGCTCCGCTTCCGGCAGGCGACTGCTGGGCCCCGCCACGGCAAGGCGTGCCAGTGGGGTGCACACGACCAGGGTTCCCACGGCGACCCCTCCGAACACCAGGAGCCAGCCCCCGCCGATCCCCTCTCCCGCGCTCGCCTCGAGTGCGAAGGCCAGCGCCAGTACCAGCAGCGAGGCTACGATCATCGACCGGGCCCACATTCGCGTGAGGCGGGAGTAGCGCCACAAGCGCTCGTCCTTCACCCCGCCAGCCTAGCGACGGTCGAGCGCCCACAGCCCGCCCCTCCCTCGACGAGCCCATCTCCTCGCGGCTCTTCGCGAGGCCCTTGGCTCCCGACCGGCGGACGGCCAGATCAGACCCACGCTCCGAGCACCGGATTTCCGGCCGTGGCGATCGCCGAGATCCGCCACAGACCGCGCGCGCGGCCTCTCGCTGCCGCGTAGCCGCCGAATGCGAACGTGAAGGTGATGTCGTCCTGTGGACGCGACGCCGGCAGGCGGTTCCGGCAGCTCAGGGGGCCACCGTCGGCATTTGGGGCCGCAGCCTTTGCCCCCGGTGAAGACAGGATGTCGACGCGCCTACACTCCGTACGTGGGGCTCTCTCTCTACCCGCGACTCGGCGAGGTTCGTACGCGAGCGCGTCGCGCTGAGCGGTGGCGCTGGTATGCCCTGTTCGTCGTCGCCACGGGGATGATGGTCTCAGTCGTCAACGTGAGCATCGTCAACGTCGCTCTGCCGCTCATGGCGGACGATCTCGAGGTCGACGCGGCCGCGATTGGCTGGGTGGTCACGGGCTACCTCATCACTCAGGCCACCCTGCTCCCGATCGCCGGGCGAGCCAGCGACCTCTACGGCCGACGGCGCCTGTTCATCTTCGGCCTGCTGGTGATGCTCGTGGGCTCGGTCCTGTGCGCGACAGCTCCGAA
>JAOTZF010000173.1 GCA_029861485.1 Thermoleophilia bacterium
CTGCTCGGCGCCGCATTGCCCTATCCCGTATTCGCCGACACCCCACGCATCGCCGGCGTCGCCGACGAGCGGCGCTTCTATCCCGCCGCCGCACTGGAGAAGCGGAGAAGACAAGGCGAGGTCGTCGGCCGCGCGCTGGCCGGAACGGGAGTGCGGCTGATGTTCGAGGGCGGGATGTGCGCCTTCGGCTACTACAGCCGTTTACCCTATCTGGTCGAGCTCACGGGGCTCACCCAGTACTCCCTGGCCAAACTCCCTCTGGGGGCGCGGGGCTGGATCGGCCACGAGAAGCACGCCACGGTGCAGTGGATGACCGAGAACGACATCCATCTCGTGCTGAGCCACGCCTTTCCCCCGGTAACGCGACCCTCGAGCCCGCCCGCCGATCACGTCTACTTCGGCGATGCCGCCGTCGCCCGAATCGTCCGCTACGACGACGCGCTGATGCAGCACCTGGCGGGGGTCGAAGACGTGCGGTTCACGCCGATCGAAGTCGTGGTGGAGCGCAAGCGTCGCCAGATCGACGGCGCCTCCCGGCAGCGCGCCGAAGAGCACTACGCCTCGCTCGACCGCTACTACCTGGCAGGAGCCGGCGACGCCGGTCGCGAGATCGCGCGCGACCTGCGCGCGCGCATCGACGCGAAGCCCTAGCCGCGCGCACGCAACCCGTGTGCAGGCACAGCCGCAAACCGGGGCGCTGGCTCGGCTCTCGCGGCGTGCCCGCCGTGTTGCCGGCGGCCAGCGACGTTCGTGCACCGGCCACGCGAGCGCGTGACGCAGCGCACGAGGAGCTAGCGCGCAACGGCCGATGTGGAACCCATCACGCAGTGGTGATTCCCGGATCTGGAGGGGCCCGGGGTCGCCACCCCGAGGTGCTCCATGCGCGTCTCCCCTCTCCATTTCTTCCCCCTCGCCCTGGCACTCGTCGCCGCGGGCTCGGCACTCGCCGGCTCGATCTCCTTCGACGAGCTACCGGCCACGAACGACAACGACCGTCGCCTCGGCGAGCAGTACGCCGGCCACGGCGTCCACTTCCACACCAACAACGACGGCAGCACCTGGGACGGTGTGTCCAAGGGCGACCCGGGGACTTGGGGTCTCGAGGGCACCCACGGGCCCGCTTTCGCCGGCTTCAACGGTGCGAGCTACGGGCTGGCCGCCACCTTCGACACGCCGGTGGCCGGCGTGCGCCTCGACGTCGCCAGCTCCACGGGCACCACCGATTTCAGCGACTTCACGCTCGAGGGCTATCTGAACGGCATGCTGGTCGAGCGCACCTCGATGCCGCTCGGCGAGGTCGGCGATTGGTCGACCGTCCGACTCCAGCAAGAGGTGGATGCCGTTCGCTGGTACGGCGCCGGCGCCGGCTACCACCCCTTCGGCGTCGACAACCTGCGCTGGCGTGTGCCCGAGCCGGATTTCGGCGTGGATCTCTCGGTACGGCGCGGCGCGAAGTCACCTCTCGACTTGTCTCGGCCCGGCGTGGTCGGCGCCGTCGTGCGCGGCTCGGCCGAGCTCGACGTGCTCGAGATCGACGACACCACCCTGGCGCTCGGTCCAGAAGGCGCGGGCGTGGTACACCGCGGAATGGTGCGCTTCACCGACGTCGACGGCGACGGCTGGACGGACCTGGTCGGCCTGTACGCCGCCAAGGAGACCGGACTCGAGCCCGGCGACGACACGGTCTGCATCACCGGCGAGACCTGGAATGGCGCCGTCTTCGAGGGCTGCGACGGCATCTGGACCGCCAGCCTGGACTGAACGCTCACGCGGGGGAACGGGAGGAAGCGGAGGAGGGCCGTCCCCTCCCGACCCCTGACGTGGGCGCGCCTGCGAGCTACGCCGCGGCCGAGACGGTCTGAGGCTCGATCAGCCTGATGCCGTTGTCGCGCATGATGAGCCGCGTCTCGTCCTTGCTGAAGCCTTTGAGGTCGTGCACGAAGTCGCACGGCTCGGCGAGGCCCTCGCCATGGGGGAAGTCGGAGCCGAAGAGCATGTGATCGGCGCCAATGGAATCCCGCAGCTCGGGCAGCGGATCTTCGTAGTAGGGCGAGACCCAGACGTGGCGCCGGAAGGCCTCGACCGGATCCTGCTGGAACGCGAAGGGCATCTGGCCGTAGGCCTTCGCGAGGCGCTTGAGCAGGCCCGGCACCCAGGAGCTGCCCGCCTCGATCGTGGCGAGACGCAGGTTCTTGTGACGGTCGAGCAGCCCGTCGCAGATCAGCGCCGCCATCAGGTCCGCCACCGGCGCTGCGGACATGCACAGGCGCAGCGGGTTGAAGTCGAAGCTCTTGAACTCGGCGCCCGCACCCCAGTCCTGGGAGTATTTGAGGTAGCCGGAGTCGCCCGAGTGGTACGCCAGCGTGATGCCTGCCTCGTTCACCCGCGACCAGAAGGGATCGAAGCGTGGGTTCGCGGGCGAGAAGCTGTGGGTGGGCGTCGCGATCGGCGCGGCGCGCATGACCACCACGCGGCAGTCACGTGAGAGGGCCCACTCGAGCTCGCGGCAGGCCGCGTCGACGTCGACGAGCGTGATGTAGGGCGCGGTGAAGAGGCGGCCCTGGTACGCGAAGCCCCAGTCGTCGTCCAGCCAACGATTGAAGGCGGAGAACGCGGCGACCAGCGCCTCCGGATCGTGTTTGAGCGATTCCTCCATGCCGACCCCGAGCGTCGGAAACAGGAACGTGCCCTCGAGGTTCTGCGTGTCCATCAGCGCGAGCCGCGCGTCGCGGTTGCGATACGCGGGATTGATCGGCTCGAGCTCGCCGAAGATCTCGCGGATGTTCTTGCCCTCCGGATTCTTGCCACGGAAGTAGTCGTCGAGGCAGCCAGGCTTCGCGACCGGATCGAAGGTCGGGTTGGGGATGAACTTGTTGACCTTGCCGCCGACCAGCAGGCACTTGCGACCGTTGACGTCGGCCCACTGCATCGCGCGCCGGCTCATCTTCGGGTCGATGTGGCGGATGAAGGCGTCTTCGGCCTCGTAGTAGTGGTTGTCTGCGTCGAAGGCCTGGAATCCGAGATCCGACATCGCGTCACTCCTGGGTCTGCGTGAGTGCGGGCCCACACGGGGTCCCGCTTCGCGGCTTGACCTGTCGTTCGAGATCGGGATACTACCGTTCAATCTTTTGAACGGCAATTCATTCGCACGAAGCATGAATTCCCGAGGGGATCCATGGCCCGCCAGACTCGCAGCCAGGAGACCGTGCGCCGCGCGCGCGAGGAGGCCTACCGCGGCCTGATCCTCGAGGCGGCGGAGCGCATCTTCGGAGACAAGGGCTACGCCGAGGCCAAGGTGCAGGAGATCGCCGAGGCGGCGGGTGTCGCCACCGGCACTGTCTACGGGATCTTTCCGAGCAAGCAGGAGCTCTACCGGGCGATCCATCGCGAGACACTCGAGCAGCTCGCGAAGCGCTACGCCGAAATCCCCACGCTGGAGCGCGCCGCCAGCGACGTGATGCTCGACCGCGTGGCGGTCTCGACCCGCTTCCTCACGGAGCACCCGGACTATCTGCGCATGTACCTGCGCGAGGCGAGCCGCTGGGGCTTCGATGCGAGCGAGCTGCCCGCCGGCGCCATGGCGTTCACGGATCTCGAGCTCTACGCCCGCGGTGTCGCCGAGGGCGACCTGATCGAGGAGGACCCGGAGGTGATCCAGCAGCTCGCCATGACGGCCGGCCAGGTCTTCCTGCATCAGTGGTGGAAGGCGGGCATGCACGAGTCGCCGGACGCGCTGATCGCGCGCATCAAGGCGCACTACCGCAGCGCTCTGTTCCGGTCGCGCTAGCCCGATGCCCCGCGCGCTCGTCATCGGAGGGACCGGGCCGACCGGGCCGTTCGTCGTGGGCGGTCTGCTCGAGCGCGGCTACGAGGTGGCGATCCTGCACACGGGCCACCACGAGATCCCGGAGATCCCGCCCGAGGTCGAGCACCTTCACACCGACCCCTACGATGCGGAAGCGGTCGCCACGACCCTGGGCAGCCGAAGCTTCGACGTCGTCGTGGCCAGCTACGGCCGGGTGCGCGAGCAGGCGCGGCTGTTGCGCGGGCGGACCGGGCGCTTCGTCACGATCGGCGGCGTCCCGCTCTACCGCGGCTGGATGTACGCCGGGGACTCGAGGCCCCGAGGCCTTCCCGTCCCCGTGCCCGAGGACGCCACGAAGGTCGCGACCGAGGCGGAGCTG
>JAOTZF010000159.1 GCA_029861485.1 Thermoleophilia bacterium
AACGGCAGCGAGATGGTCGACGCGCTGATCCGCTCGGTGATGGGCAGCTCTCCCGGCGCGTGGCCGTGGTCCTGGCGGTAGAAGGGCTGGAGATGAATGCAGGGCAGGTACGGCTTGGCCGGGATGCCCGCTTTCTCGAGACGGGCCATAACGGAGTTGCGGTCGACGTCCTCATCGAGTCGGGGCGCGAAGACGAACCACGAGCGGCGCTGAGGACCCTCGTACATCGGGCTGACGCCATCGATCTCGGCGACGCGCTCCTGGTACCAGCCGGCGGCCCGCGCCCGGCCGGCCTGCAAATCGTCGAACCGCTCGAGCTGCGCGACCCCGATCGCGCTGTGCACGTCGGAGAGCCGGTAGTTGAAACCCAGTCGCGAGTGCTGCAGCCACTGGCCGTCATCGGACCGGCCCTGATTGGAGTACGACCTCAGTCGGCTCGCGAGGTCGTCGTCATCGGTGAGGATCACGCCACCCTCGGCCGTGGTCATCTGCTTGTTGGCGTAGAAGCCGAAAGTCGCCGGATGACCGAAGCTGCCGAGCTTCCTACCGTCGTAGTCGGCGTCGATCGCCTGGCAGGCATCCTCGACGATGGCAAGGTCGTGTTTGCGCGCAATCTCGATCAGCGCCGGGATCTCTGCGGGATAGCCGAAGATGTCGACGATGATCAGTGCCCTGGTGCGTGTCGTGATCGCAGCCTCGACCGCCGCCGGATCCATGTTGAAGGTGCGCTCATCCACCTCCGCGAACACCGGCTTCGCGCCCGGGTAGAGGGCGACGTTCGCCGATGCGACGAATGAGAAGGATGAGGTGATCACCTCATCGCCGTGGCCCAAACCCAGGTCATGGATGCACAGGTGCAGGGCACCGGTGCCCGAGGACGTCGCGACGGCGTGCTTAACGCCGATACGCTCGGCCCAGCCCTGCTCGAAGCGCTGCACCATCGGCCCGAGCGAGAGCCGGCCCGAGCGCAGCACCTGCTCCACGAGCTCGCACTCGCGGTCGCCCAGTACGGGGCGAGCGAGCGGGATGGATTCGCCGACGCTCACGCGGTCGTTGCGGCGCCCGAGCGGGAGTGGCGGCGAACACCGTGCTCCAGGCTGTCGACCAGAGCCTCCCAGGAGGCCTCGATCACGTTCTCGCTCACCCCGACCGAACCCCAGGTGTCCTCGCCGTCACCCGACTCGATCAATACGCGGGTAGTGGCATCGGTGCCGCGGTCGGCATCGAGGATACGCACCTTGAAGTTCACCAGGTCGATCGTGGCGAGCGCCGGCACGCGCTCGGCGAGGGCGTCGCGCAGGGCATTGTCCAGTGCGTTGACGGGGCCGTTCCCTTCACCGATGGCGACGATCCTCTCTTCGTCGTGCACCAGCTTGATGGTCGCCTCGGTCGATACCGACCCGTCCATGCCGCGCTCGGTGATCACCCGATAGCTCTCGAGCTCGAACAGCGGCTCATAGACCCCGGTCTCACGCTCGATGAGCAGCTCGAACGATGCGTCCGCGACCTCGAACTGGTACCCGTCGTGCTCCAGCTCCTTCACCCGGCCGAGAATCTCCTGGATCTTGTCCGGCTCGGCCTCGAGGTCCACGCCCACATCGCGCGCGCGGGAGAGGATGGTGCCCTTGCCCGAGAGCTCGCTCACGACCATGTTCCGGCCGTTTCCGACAAGCTCGGGGTCGACGTGCTCGTAGGCGCCGGGATGGGCCAGCATGCCCGCGACGTGCATTCCGCCCTTGTGGGCGAAGGCATTGTGGCCGACGTATGGCGCCCAGTGATCCGGCGGGAGATTCGCAGTCTCTGCGACGAAGTGGCTAAGCGAGGTGAGCTGCTGTAGGTGCCCGCCCAGGACCTCATGCCCCATCTTCAGGTCCAGCGAGGGCGCGATCGAGATCAGATTGGCGTTGCCGCACCGCTCGCCGTAGCCGTTGATGGTGCCCTGCACCAGGCGCGCGCCCTCCTCGACGGCGGCCAATGACGTGGCCACCGCGCACTCGGAATCGTTGTGCGTGTGGATGCCGAGGTTTGCGTCCGGCAGCGCGGCCGCCACCACGCGGATGATCCGCGACACCTCGCTGGGCAGAGTTGCCCCGTTGGTGTCGCAGGGCGTGATCCACTCCGCGCCGGCTTCGTTGGCGGCCCGCAGGCACGCGATCGCGTAGTCGGGATGCTCGCGGTAGGCGTCGAAGAAATGCTCTGCGTCGTAGACGACCTCCTTGCCTTCGGAGACGAGGAATTCGACCGTGTCACCGATCATCCGGAGGTTCTCGTCGCGGTCGACGCGGATGACCTTCTCGATGTGGAGATCCCAGGTCTTGCCGACGATCGCGATGACGGGAGCGAAGATCTCCGCCATCCCCCTCAGGGCCGGATCCTGCTCCGCGCTGACGCCCCGCCGGCGCGTCATGCCGAAGGCCGCCACCTTGGAGTCGTGGAGATCCTCGCGCTCCAGCTGGTCGAAGAACTCGGCGTGCTTGGGGTTGCTCGACGGGAAGCCCGCTTCGATGTACTCGATGCCCGCCTCGGCCAGGCGGATGGCGATGGCGATCTGCTCGCCCACGCTCAGGCTCATGCCCTCGCGCTGCAGTCCGTCGCGCAGCGTGGTGTCATAGAGGTAGATATGTGCCATCGGTTCACCCCCTGGGTGGTCGCCAGCGCCCGACTCTAACAGCGCCCCCACGGGCGGCCGCCGTGACCGGCCCGAGGCTACTGATTCACGTAGTCCAGCCACTCCTCCGAGCGGCTGTCGTTGCCCACGATCGCATTGAAGAACCGCTCTTGAAGGCGGGTGGTGATCGGCCCACGGGGCCCGATGAGGTGATCGTCGACGGACCGCACCGGGCAGACCTCGGCGGCCGTGCCGGAGACGAACACCTCGTCGGCGATGTAGAGGTCGGCGCGAGGAATCTCGGCTTCGATCACCTCGATGCCTTCCTCGTCGGCGAGCTCGATGATCGTCTGGCGGGTGATCCCCATCAGGATCGAGGCCGACACCGGGGGCGTGAACAGCTTGCCGTCCTTGACGACGAAGAGGTTCTCGCCCGTCCCGTCGGCGACGAAGCCCGCCTCGTTCAGGAGCAAGGCCTCCTGATAACCGGATTTGTGGCTCTCGATCTTGGCCAGGATGGAGTTGAGGTACTGGCCGCCGGCCTTCGCCGTGGCGGGCACGGTGTTCGGGCCGATCCGGCGCCAGCTGGAGATCTTCGCGCCGATACCCTCGGTGAGGCTGTCTTCGCCGAGGTATGCGCCCCACTCCCAGACGGCGATGGCCACGTCGACCGTGGCCTCGAGCGGGAACAGCCCCATGGTGCCGTAGCCGCGGAAGGCGATCGGCCGGATGTAACAGGACTGCAGGCCGTTGACCCTGATGACCTCGTGGACGGCCTCGCGGAGCTGCTCCCGACTGTACGGGAGCGGCATGTAGTACATCTGCGCCGACCGCTCGAGCCGCGCCAGGTGATCGTCCAGGCGGAACACTGCCGGGCCCCGGTCGGTCTCGTACGCCCGGATGCCTTCGAACACGCTCGTGCCGTAGTGGAGTGCGTGGGAGAGCACGTGGACCGTGGCCTCAGGCCAGTCGACCAGTTCGCCGTTCATCCAGATCTTTTCGGCTTCCTGCATGTCCTTCTCGTCTCCGGGGGCGGGGCCGGCCTAGATTATCTGCGCCCGCTCACGACGCGGTGATCTCGGCCATTACGCGCTCGGCCATCTCGGCGGTGCCGAGGTCCCCACCCAGGTCGCGGGTACGGGCTCCTGCGTCGAGCGCCCGGGCCACGGCGTCCTCCAGCAGCTCGGCCGCCCCCGTGGCATCAATCGAGTAGCGGAGCATCATCGCCGCCGAGAGGATCGCCGCCAGCGGGTTCGCCACGCCCTGCCCAGCGATGTCGGGCGCCGATCCGTGGATCGGCTCGTAGAGGCCGGCGCCCCCCTCGCCGAGGCTGGCGGACGGCAGCATCCCGAGCGATCCCGAGAGCATCGACGCCTCGTCGCTGAGGATGTCGCCGAACATGTTCTCGGTCACGATCACGTCGAAGTCGGCCGGCCGGCTCAGCAGGTGCATCGCCATCGCGTCGACCAGCACGTGGTCGAGCTCCACGTCCGGGTACTCCGCCGCGGTCGCGATGACGACCTCCCTCCAGAGGCGCGACGACTCGAGCACGTTGGCCTTGTCGACCGAGGTGAGCTTGCCGCGCCGCAGGCGGGCGGCCTCGAAGCCCCGGAGCGCGACGCGGCGAATCTCGTCGCGGCTGTAGCGCATCGTGTCGTAGGCCGAGTCACCTTCACGGGCCGATTCGCCGAAGTAGAGGCCGCCGGTGAGCTCGCGCACGACCAGTAGATCGGTGCCCGCGAGCCGCTCGCGGCGCAGCGGACTGGCGTCGTAGAGCGCCTCCGGGGGCTTGACCGGCCGTAAGTTGGCGAACAGGCCCATGCCCGCGCGCAAGCCCAGCAGACCCTGCTCTGGGCGAGGCGCGTCGGGGTCGGTGGTATCCCACTTCGGGCCGCCG
Organism: Thermoleophilia bacterium; assembly: GCA_029861485.1. Lineage (GTDB taxonomy): Bacteria > Actinomycetota > Thermoleophilia > Miltoncostaeales > Miltoncostaeaceae > CAMYIK01. Next base: position 4,506 of record JAOTZF010000159.1, read on the forward strand.
ACGGCGCCGAGCAGCACGGCATCCGCCGCACGGCAGGTCGCGAGCACGTCGTCGGTGAGCGCGATGCCATGAACGTCGATCGAGCACCCGCCCATGAGTTGCTCGTCCCACCGCACCCGAAGATCGTGCTGGGCTGCGGCGGCATCCACCGCGGCGATCGCGA
>JAOTZF010000160.1 GCA_029861485.1 Thermoleophilia bacterium
CGGATGGGCCTGGTGCGCACCTTCCAGCTCACCCGGGTGCTCGCCAAGATGCGGGTGATCGAGAACGTCATGCTCGCCGCGCCCGAGCAACCCGGGGAGAGCTTCCTCGTCGCCGCGTTCCAGCCCTCTCGCTGGAGACGACGCGAGCGCGCCGTGCGCGAGCAGGCCTTGGAGGTGCTGGCCGACGTCGGACTGGCCGACAAGGCCGACGACTACGCCGGCACGCTCTCGGGCGGTCAGCGCAAGCTGCTGGAAATCGGCCGCGCGCTGATGAGCGGCCCGCGGCTGGTGCTGCTCGACGAGCCGATGGCCGGCGTCAATCCCACCCTGGGGCGCGAGCTCATCGACTACCTGCAGCGCCTGCGGGCCACACGGGACCTCACCATCCTCTTCGTCGAGCACGACATGGACGTGGTGATGGAGGTCTCTGAGGAGGTGATCGTAATGGCCGACGGCCGCGACATCGCGGTCGGGACGCCCGGCTCGATCCGCAGCGAGCAACGCGTGATCGACGCCTATCTCGGCACCGAGTCGCCATGAGCGACGGCCGAGGCAGCGTGCTTCGCGCCGAGGACCTGGTGGGCGGATACGTACCGGAGGTCGACATTCTCAACGGCTGCTCGGTCCACGTGGACGAAGGCGAGCTCGTCGTGGTGATCGGGCCGAATGGCGCGGGCAAGTCGACGCTCGCCAAGGCGGTCTTCGGTCTGGTCGATGTCCGCTCCGGACGAGTCCTGCTCCACGGGGAGGAGATCACCGGCGACTCCCCCCACCAGGTCACCCGCAAGGGCATGGGCTACGTGCCGCAGCGGGAGAACGTCTTCCCGTCGCTCACCGTGAACGAGAACCTCGAGATGGGTTTCCTGGCCGGCGATTCGAAGCACCTCGACAGTCAGGCCGAGGCGATGTTCGCGCTCTTTCCCCGCCTGGGCGAGCGCCGGCGCCAGCGGGCCGGCGGGCTCTCGGGCGGCGAGCGCCAGATGCTTGCGATGGCCCGTAGCCTGATGAGCGAGCCCTCGGTGATCCTGCTCGATGAGCCATCGGCCGGTCTGGCGCCGCAGGCGGTGGCAGACGTGTTCCGGACCGTCCTGGACGTCAACGAGTCCGGGGTCACCGTCCTGATGATCGAGCAGAACGCCCAGCGCGCGCTCACGATCGCCGACCGCGGCTACGTGCTCGAGGGCGGCGTCAATCGTTTCGAGGGCCCAGGTCGCGCGCTGCTCGACGACCCGGAGGTCGCCCGGCTCTACCTCGGCGGCTGAGCGAGCGAGGACGACGACGGGCGCCCCGAGGGGCGCCCGTCGCGCACCGAACGGAGGTGGACCGGCGTCTAGCCTCCGTCCCCTCCGAAGCTAATGACCTCGTCGCTGTCGACGAGCTCACCGCCCGTGAAGCTCCAGGTGCCGTAGTTAGACGATCCCGGGTCGCCGTTCTCATCGAGGTCCAGAGGACCGGAGGCGCCCTCGTAGTCGATGTCCTCACCGTTTTGTAGCGCAGTGAGGGCGTCGGCCAGGTTCTCGAAGGTGTACTTCTCCCCTGGTGCGCCGGAGACCGAGGCGATGTTCGCCGCGATGTCGGCCGGATCGGACGAGCCGGCCGCGGCGGCGGCGAGGGCGATCACCACGACCGCGTCGAAGTTGTTCCAGGAGAAGGTGCCCACGTCGCCCCCGACCTCGTCGGCCCACAGGGCATCGAATGCTGCCCCCGCGGGTGCCTCGAGGCTGGTCGGCGCCGTGCCACGCATACCCTCGGTGGACTCCTCGCCAACGTCGTCGGGCAGGCTCGCGACCTTCAAGCCGTCAGCCGAGAAGGTCTTGGCCGGGTCCCAGTCGCCGGTGCGCACCAGCGCCGGGCCCATCTTCTCCCACGTCTCCGGGAAGTCGATGATCATCCAGGCATCGGTCTCCCCGGCGATCTGCCCCGCCTCGGAGTCGAGGCTCTGCGCCTCCGGGTTGTAGGGCACGTTTCCGGCGATCGAGCCGCCACCGGCCTCCCACACCTTGGTGAACTCGTCCACCAGGGCATTACCGTAGGCGTCGTTGCGGTTGGCCGTGATCACGCTCGCGTCGGCACCGAACTCGCCGGCCATCACCTGGGCGATGACCTGGCCTTGCAGGGCATCCGACGGAGCGGTGCGGAAGACCGTGTTGTTGTCCTCCAGGCCGGTGATCTCGGGACTGGTCCCCGAGGGGCTCACCAGCGGCACGCCAGCGGGGATGGAGACGTTCTCCGCGGTCGGAATGGTCTCTGAGCTGGCCCACGGGCCAGCGATGGCGCTCACGTTAGTGCTGTCGATGAGCTTGGTCGCCGCCTCCTGAGCGCCCTGAGGGTCGGTCTTCGTGTCCTCCTGGGACAGCACGACGTTCAGGTCCACGCCCGCCTCGCTCGCGGCCGCATTGACCTGCTTCGCGGCGAGGTCCGCCGCGTCAGCGCCAGGACCGCCGAAGGGCGAGAGATCGCCCGTCAGCGGCACGAGCACGCCGATGTTCAATTCACCGACCGCGCCGCCGCCATCGCCGCCATCGCCGCCATCGTCACCGCAGGCCGCCGCGACCCCCGCGATCGCGATCGCGCCGATGGCGAACAACGCCACCATTCTCTTCCGCTTGAGCATCTGACCCCCCGTTGGCGCGTCACTGCCGGACAACCGGTGCAGCTTCACGCGGTAGCAACAATTCGCGGATGCTCCCAGATGTCCTAGACGTCGTCCAGGCTGCGCCGCATCGTGACATGCGCGATTCCGGCGTCCAGGTAGGCCCCCCCGGTCGCCTCGTAGCCCTGCCGGGCGTAGAAGTCGCGGGCCCCGAGCTGGGCCGAGAGCACCATCTCCGCCGCTCCTTCGCGCGCCGCACGAGCGTGCGAGTGAGCGATCAGCACGCGGCCGATCCCGAGGCCGCGCTGACGCCGGTCGATCGCCATCCGCGTGAGCCGCCAGCGTGACCCCTCGTCAAAGAGCCGGACGGTACCCACGACACGGCCGCGCGCGACCGCAACCAGATGCAGCGCATCGGCATCCTGCCCGTCGACCTCGTCGGCGAGCGGCACGCCCTGCTCGAAGACGAACACCGCCCGGCGCAGCGCCTGTGCGGCTCTGAGCTGGTTCTGGTCGGCCTCCTCGATGCGAACGGCAGGTGCGCCCGCGGCTCAGCCCTCGGCTGCCGAGACCGGGCGGCCGGCCGCCGTCCACGCCGCGAGGCCTCCGGCGAGATGGGCGACGTTGGAGTACCCCATGTCCTGAAGGGTCGCCGCAGCCAGGGCGGACTGGCCGCCTCCACCGCAGTAGAGGATCGTGCGGGCGCTCGGATCCAGCTCGCTCTGGTGGTACTCGCTCGTCGGGTCCGCGGCGAACTCGATGAAGCCTCGGTCGGAGTGCACGGAACCCGCGATCGCGCCGTCCTCAGCGCGGGCGGCGGCACTACGCACGTCGACGAGCACCACGCCGCGCGCGCCGATCTCGGCTGCTACCTCGGGCGGATCGAGATTCTCGATCCGCCCGGTCGCCTCGGCCACCATCTGCTCGCATGTCCTCGCCATGTCGATTCCCCCTCTGCGGACGCTTTGACGTGGAAGGTAAGGGGTCGCTGGTCATCCGACCACCGGATAAGGGACAATCCGCGCCGTGAATCGGCGTGTGGTCGTTACGGGTCTTGGGATTATCTGCGCGCTGGGGTCCAGCGCCGAGGAAGTTTGGCGCGCGACGCGCGCCGGAGTGAGGGCCGCAGAAGCCCTCCACGTGGAAGGTCTCGGCGAGGTGCCGACCTTCCGCGCGAGCGACCCGGACGCGGACGGGCTGTTCGGCCGGCGGGAGGCGCGAAGGATGGACCGGGTCGGGGTGTTGGCAGCCTGCGCGGCCGCGGAGGCGCTTGGCGCGGCCGGCGACCACGGCCTCGCAGACGTTCAGATCGGGGCGTCCCTCGGCAACGCCCACGGCGGGGTTGCCACGCTGGAGGCGGCCGCCCAAGTCGCCGAAGAGCGCGGCCTCCAGCGCATCAGCCCGCTCACGATCCCGCTCGGCCTGCCGAACTCCGCGGCGGCCGCGACTGCGCGGACCCATGGGCTTCGCGGACCGTCCGCATCTCTCTCCACCGCCTGTGCCGCCGGGAGCGACGCGATCGGGGTCGCCGCGGAGCTTATTCGGGGCGGGCGGGCAGAAGCCATGGTCGCCGGGGGCGCGGAGGCCCCCATCACCCGCATGACGATCGGCGGATACGCCCGACTCGGTGCCCTGGCGAACGGCGATCGGCAACCGGCCGCGGCATCGCGCCCGTTCGATACGGGCCGAGACGGGTTCGTCATCGGCGAGGGTGCCGGAATGCTCGTGCTCGAGGAGCGACAGCACGCCCTGAATCGCGGCGCCACGATCCTCGCGGAGGTCACGGGCTACGGCACGTCGTGCGACGCCGGGCACATCACCGACCCGGATCCCGCCGGACAGGGACCTGCTCGCGCCATCAGGATCGCCCTCGACCAGGCGGGCCGCAGCCCTGCCGAGGTCGACTATGTCAACGCCCACGCAACCTCCACGCCCGTCGGCGACCTGGCGGAGGCGCGGGCCCTGGTGGCGGCCGGTGTGCACGGCGCCATGGTGTCCGCCACCAAGTCGCTGCACGGTCACACGCTCGGTGCGGCCGGGGGCATCGAGGCCGCGCTCTCGGTGCTCGCG
>JAOTZF010000008.1 GCA_029861485.1 Thermoleophilia bacterium
TCGCCACAGATCGCCGCGGTGGTCGTAGTCATCGCGGGCCTCGTCGCACTGATCTCGGCGCTGCTCCGGCGCGAGCATCACTCGCGCAAGGCGGAGCACCGGGTATCCGAGCCGGCCGACGTCCCCGCTGGGCATGCACGCCCAGCGGCGGCCGGCCGACGTCCGCGAATTGCAGCTTACCGACCCGAGCACGGGGGCAATGGCAACGGCAACGGGAATGGGAATGGGCGTCGCCGTCGCGACCTCGCAGCGGTGACCCGAGAGGTCGTCGACCGCTTTCCGGAGCTCGGCGACTACCCCTTGCAGCACTGCCGTGAATTCGTGGCAGGCCTCGGTGACGCCGTAATCGACCGCGCCCTGGTGATGTTCACGATCCTGCGCGACCGAGGGGAGGTCTCGAGCGCCGACCTCTCCGGCCGGCTGGAGGTCCCGATCAATGCCGTCTCCGGCCGGCTCACCGGCCGCATCGCACGCCGCGCGGCGGAGCTCGGGTCCGACCCCCCCTACGAGGTGTCCCGCCGCGCCGGCGGCAAGGGTACGGTATGGCTCGACCGGCAGGGCATCGCGGGGCGGATGGTCACCGCGCTCGCCGATGAGCGCGGGCGACGGGACTGCGTCAAAGCCAACTCGGGCAGAGGCGACCCCTCCTAGCTCTCGGCCGCCTCCAGCGCGGCGACGAGCGTCCGCTCGAACGGCGGCCGGTGGATCCCGCGCTCGGTGATGATCGCGCTGATGAGCCGGGCGGGGGTCGCATCGAACGCGGGATTGGCCACGGGCGCGTCCGACGGTGCCGCCGGACGACCCTCGAGCTGCACTCCGCGCACCTCCTCCGCGCTCCGCTCCTCGATGGCGATGTCGCGCCCTGAGGGCGTCGACAGATCGACGGTGCTGGTCGGCGCCGCGACGTAGAAGGGCACATCGTGCTCCCGCGCGAGCACCGCGAGGCCATAGGTGCCGATCTTGTTGGCCACGTCGCCGTTGGCGGCGATGCGATCCGCGCCGACGATGACGTCGCTCACCCGGCCGTCGGCCATGAGTGAGGCGGCCATGCTGTCGCAGATCAGGGTATAGGCGATGCCGAGCCTCCCCAGCTCCCAGGTGGTGAGCCTGGCCCCCTGCAGCAGAGGGCGGGTCTCGTCGACGACGGCGCGCACCGTCGGGTCGGCCTCATGGGCCGCTCGGATGACTCCGAGCGCCGTGCCGTAGCCACCCGTGGCCAGCGCGCCCGTGTTGCAGTGCGTGAGGATGCGCGCTCCGCGACCGATCAGGGCACGGCCATGGGCGCCGATCTGCTCGCAGCGGCGCACCTCTGCCCCCTGCAGAGACCGCGCGGCATCCTCCAGCGTGGCCACCAGCCGCTGCGGCCCATGCGCCGCGACGTCCCGAGCCCTCGCGAGTTGGGCATCCACCGCCCAGCCGAGATTCACCGCGGTCGGTCGAGCGACCCGAAGCGCCGCGGCAGCCGCTCGGGCCGCCTCTGCGGGATCGTCGCCCGCGTCGAGCGCGCGGCGCGCGGCGAGCGCCACGCCCATCGCGCCGGCCACGCCGATCGCGGGGGCACCCCGGATGGCGAGGGAGGCGATTGCTCTGACGACCTCCTCGGTCGAGGTAAGCGAGAGGCGTCGCTCCTCGGCCGGCAGCAGCCGCTGATCGAGCAGCGTGATGACCCCCTCGCCGAGGTCGATCACCTCCCGGGGATGAAGCTCTCTAGGCGGTGCGCCCGTAGCCAACGACGGCAAGGCGCTCCTTGAGCCGGCCGATCAGCTCCACCGGCGCGGGATCGACCTCGCGCAGCAGCGCCATGTAGAGCGAGACGTAGTCCCCGAGCATGACCAGATCCAGGGTGCGGGCCATCGCCCCCTGCCCTTCGGCCATGACCTGCACCACACCGCGGACGTGCGGCTCAACGAGTTCGCGCGTCAGATCGAACCGCCGCTGGTTCTGGCGGTGCTGGCGCGGATCCCTGAGCTCAACGATGTGGGTCTGCTGTCCAAGCTCGCCGATGCCCTCAAAGCCCACGATCTCGTTGTGATCGAGCTCAGGGATCTCCGCCCAGAAGGCCGGCACCTCGGCGTTCTCATTGATCTGAGCCTTCCACCGGCGGGCCACCGCGGCGGTCACCTCCGCGCCCCAGATGAGCGGCAGCGTGCCGTCGAGCGAGACCGCGAGTTGCTTCGCGGGGTTCTGGCTGAGGACTTTGTCCGGCCCGTACGCGTCCGCGGCGGCGCGCAGAGTCCCCTCGGCCTCGTCGAGGTCGGCGCTGATGTCCGGGAACGCCTCCATGCGGCTCAGAGCCGTCGCAAGAGGCGCGAGCAGATGGAGGAGTGCCGCTCGGGGCTGCAAACCGGGCGGTATCTTGATGATCGGCACGCCCGACTCGCGGTAGTGGCCGTCGAGCTTGCCGCCACTGGTGATCGCAATGCAGAGCGCGTTGCGCTCGGTTGCCTGCATCGCGGCGGTGAGCGTCTCCTCGGTCTCCCCCGAATACGAGCTGAGGATCACCAGGGTGTTCTCGCCGACCCAGCCTGGCAGGTAGTAGTCGCGCAGCACGGCCGAGGGGTGGCGCAGCCGCTCACGATAGGCGCCGAGTACCAGGTCGCCGGCGATCGCCGACCCACCCATGCCGCAGATCGCCACGCTCGAGACCTCACTGGAGGGAAATGGGATCGTGAGGGCTTCAGCGGCCGCCCTGCCGGCGGCGAAGGCATCGGCTGCAGCGCCTGCCACGCCAAGCAGGTCCTGTGAATCGAGCGCTAGGGTGCGCGGGTCATCGAGGGAGGACACGGTAGACGCCCTTTCGTTAGGAAGCGGCCAGGACTCTACCGTCAGGGTGAACGACGGCGCCGGTAGGAATCGAGGCATCCCGGACCTCGCATCCGGCTCCGATCACCGCCCCGTCGCCGATCACCACGCCTTCGAGAACCGCGGCACCGGGCTCGACGACCACATCGTCACCCAACAGGGCGCCGCGCACCTGCGCGCCGCCGCCAATGCGGACGCGCGCGCCCACGACCGATCGCTGGACGCTCGCCCCGTTGGCGATCTGGGTGTCGGCGCCGATGCACGCGTCCGAGCCGATCGTCGCCGATCCGACGCTGACACCGGCGGCGAGATAGGGGCCGGGCGTCGGCGCCTCCGTCGTCACCGCACCGGCCAGGACGTCCACGTTCGCGTCCAGATACGACGCCGGTGTACCGATGTCGCGCCAGTAGCTGTCGCTGGGGTAGCCGTAGAGGCCGCCGGTCGCCGCGATAGCCGGGAAGGTCTCGCGCTCGATCGACACCTTCTGCCCCGCGGGAATGAACTCCAGTGCTCCGCGCTCCATCAGATACGTGCCGGCGTTGATCCGGTATGGCTCTCCTGGCCGCAGCTCATCCGCCGACGGCTTCTCCACGAATTCCTCGACCGACCGGTCCCCGTGCAGGCGCACCAGGCCGAACGCCGAGGGATCCTCGACGGGCGTCAACGCGATGGTTCCAACGGCGCCGGTGGCTTGGTGCTGAGCGAGCATCGCGTGCAGATCCAGGTCGGTGAGGATGTCGCCGTTCAGGACCAGGAAGCGATCCGCATGGATGAGCGGCTCGGCGTTCTTCACTGCGCCGGCGGTGCCGAGCGGCTCCGGGTCGACGACGTAGTTGAGTGTGACCCCGAATGCGCCGCCGTCGCCGAAGTGGGACTCCAGCGCATCGGGCCGATACCCGCAGCTGAAGATCACGTCGCGGACGCCCGCACGCACCAGATGATCGATCTGATGGGCGACGAAGGGGCGATCGACCAGGGACATCATCGGCTTGGGCCGAGACTCGGTCAGTGGCCTCAGGCGCGTTCCCTGCCCCCCTACCAGCACCACCGCTTGCACGTCAGTCGCTCCTCGCCGGGTCGTCGGCGCCGAGTGTAGCGCCGTGCTCAACCAGCCAAACGGGGGGTTAACATGGCGCTGAACCGCTGGCACGAGTCGATGGACTCGTGGGCGAAACCGCAGCGGCCAGGACGCAGGCGAAGGCGCTACGCGAAGCCGTTGTTCGACGCCACGCCCTCGCCGAGCACGCCGATGCCCTCGTAGGTGTATCCGGCGGCGCCGAGGGTCGCGGCATCGAGGGCGTTACGCCCGTCGATGATCAGCGGCACGCGCATCCTCGAGCGCAAGGCGATCCAATCGAGCTCCGCGAACTGCTTCCACTCCGTGACGAGTACGGCGGCGTCGGAATCGGCGATGGCGGCCTCCGCGGACTCGGTGAACTCCACGCCGCTCAGGCGCTCGCGCGCGGGGTCCATCGCAATCGGGTCGTATGCGATCACCTGGGCGCCCTCCCCGAGCAGGCGGGCCGCGAGCACCAGGCTGGACGCCTCCCGGATGTCGTCGGTTTCCGGCTTGAACGCCAGGCCCAGGAGCGCGATGCGCCTGCCCTCCAGCGAGCCGAGGTGCTTGCGGAGCTTGCCCACGACCCGGCGCTTCTGGAGCTCGTTGACCTCGATGACGGATGTAAGCAGCTGGAAATGGTAGCCGGAGTTCCCCGCAAGCTGCTTGAGCGCGCTGACGTCCTTGGGAAAGCAGCTGCCCCCGAACCCGATGCCGGCCTTGAGGAACGCTCCTCCGATGCGGTTGTCGAGGCCCATGCCCTCGGCCACGACCGTCACATCCGCCCCAACTTCCTCGCAGACGTTGGCGATCTCGTTGATGAAGCTGATCTTGGTGGCCAAGAAGGCGTTGGAGGCGTACTTGATCATCTCGGCACTGGGGATGCTGGTTCGGACGATCGGAGCATCGATGGCGTCGTAGAGGGCGGCCACGCGATCACCGGTGGCGCGGTCGAATTCGCCGATGACGATGCGATCGGGGTTCATGAAGTCCGCGATCGCGGCGCCCTCTTTCAGGAACTCCGGATTGGACGCGTAGCCCACCGCGCCGAGGCCCCGGGCGTTGAGCTCGGCGCGTACGCGCTCCCCGGTGCCGACCGGGACGGTGCTCTTCATGATCAGCACGTGCTGCTCCCCGGCACCGGTCTTGCCGAGCTCGTCGAGCAGGCCCATCACGCTCGAGAGGTCAGCGTCGCCCGAGTAGGTCGGCGGGGTGTCCACCGCGACGAGGATCAGCTCGGACCCCTCCAACAGATCCGGCAGCGAGAGCGTGTATGTGAGCCGCTCGGAGTGCTCGGCCATCAAGTCTTCGAGGCCCGTCTCGTAGATCGGCACGTCGCCGCGATTGAGCCCGTCGACCTTATCCGGAACGATGTCGCGGATGATCACCTCATGGCCGAGCGCCGCGAGGCAGACCCCGGTGACCAGGCCGACATAGCCGGCGCCGATCACGCCGATGCGCTGCAAGCTCGTGCCGCTCACGGTGTGGATCCCTCGAGCTCGACTTCGATGCCCTCGGGCACGGCGCCCTTCGGAAGGGTGGCGCGATTGAGTGGTCGCGCCGACTTGGCGACCGAGTACATCTGGCGATCGGTCAGCTTGTAGTCGAGCGTGTTGGTGATCCAGTAGGTCATGTTGCCCTTGCGCCAGGCCAGACGCTGGAGATTGCGGCCGTCGTAATAGGTCCAATACTCGCGACCGCCGGTCCGAACCACACCGGTCCGTCCGTCCAGGATCGGCGGGTCCTTCATCTCCGTCTGGGTGATACCGAAGTACGTGAATCCGCCGGCATCGAAGACCAGCTTGATCGCGTTGGGCTCCTTGTCGCCCCCGGTGTTGATGCGGTAGGCGCGCACCCGGCGGGCCCGAGAACCGCGCGGCACCTTCAGCGGCACCATCAGGTTCATCTTGGTCGCAGCGCGCAAACGCTGGAAGACCGGGATGAGCGATTCGGTGTCGACCATCGGGCTGACCGGCACGGCCCGCTCCGGACGCTCCTGCGGCGGGGGCGGCTCTTGAAGCGAGCCGGCGTACTCGGGACCGACGACCGCCACCACGTCGTAGCCGCGAAGCTCGTCGTCGGTGCCCAGGACCAGGGTTGCCGATTCGCCCATGCGCTGCTCGACGACCTTGGCGGCCGAGCGCCCGTCCTCGGAATGCAGAACCGTCGAGGCCGGGACCTGAGCGACCGTGCCGCCCGCGACCGCCTGACGGAAGCCGGCGGCCACGAACTGATCGGTGGCCTGCTGGCTCACCAGCACCCGGCCGCTGCCGTTGTCGACCCGCAACCTCACGGTAGCCGGAGTGACCGGCTCCTCGGGATCCCCTTCTTCGAAGTCCGGGTTGAGCCAGTCGGCGACCTTCGACTGGATCTCGGCATCGGAGACCAGCACAACGGACAGGCCATTGCGGTCCGCGACCCCGCCGGTTATGCCGATGCGGGCGATGCGGTCGTCGGGGGTCACCAGCGCGAGCTCGATCAGCGAGATCATCTCGCGCACGCTGTCGACGCTGGTCACGACGTTCTCGCCGAAGATCCCGGCGAACTCGCGAAACTTGCGCAGGTTGCCGAACTGCTTGGTCTGGCGCTTGAGCTCGGCGAGGAACTTCTGCTGGCGCCGCGCACGGGCGAAGTCCGAGTCGGTGTGGCGATAGCGCACGTAGTCGAGCGCTTCCTCGCCGCGCAGGCGTTGATAGCCGGGCTCGAGGTCGATGGCCTCGTAGCTCGGGCCGGGGCCGCTGTTGTCGTTGAAGTAGCGGCGGTCGACATCGATGTAGACGCCGTCGACGGCGTCGACCAGGTTGCGGAAGCCGTCGAAGTCGACGTTGACGTAGTGGTTGACGTCCTGACCCGTCAGCCCCTGGATCGTCTCGATCGCCTTCTCTGCGCCCCCGAAGCCGTAGGCGTTGTTGATCTTGGTGAAGCCGTAACCGGGGACGTCCGTGTAGAGGTCGCGGGGGAAGGACAGCATCGAGACGAAGCCGCGCTTCTTGTCGAGCCGCACGAGGATAAGGCTGTCACTGAGGCCGTTGCCGGTGCTGTCGGGTCGCACGTCCGAGCCGATCAGCAGCACGTTCACCGGCTCCCCGGGGGTCGCCGGGCGGGTCGCGGCGATGGCGCGCCGGTTCTCCTCGGTGTCGGGGCTCGCCTGGCTGAGGGTCTCGTCGAGGAAGAGAAACGACGCAAACGCCAGGCTGAATGCGACGCCGATCACGCCCCAGACCGACCAGCCGAGGATGCTGAGCCAGGCGCGGCGCCGGCGAGGCGCCCGGTAGTAGCGCGCCGTGCGGTGCAGCCCGTCAGACGATTCGCGGTCTTCGCTCACGGAGCGACCTCCCTCCGGCCCGCCGACATCCGTTCGGTAGCGGTGCTGATGAGTCCGGACACCAGTGGACGGTTCTTCGGCGTACCGACCGGCTCCTGCTCGGGGATCACGCTGAGCTCCGCATCGGTGTGGGACCGTATCTCGCCGAGGATGTCATCGGGGTCTTGGCCGGGTACGTAGCGGATATCGACGGCGATCCAGCGTTCCTGCGGGACGCGGTCCAGGACATAGCCGTCCTGGATACGCGCCCCGCCTACATGGAGCGGCTGGCGAAGACGTCCGACGAGGCCGCCCGGAACGGTAGCCTCTTGACCAGTCAGAAGAGTGGTCCACCCGCAGAAAGCGTCCTCTTCGCAGCGCGCTAAAGCCATGCCCGCCGGGCCCGGACACGGACCGCGAGGCTGCCCGAGCGCTCACGTGGCGGCCCCGGGGCCCGCTGGGATGGTGTTCTCGGCGGATGGCTCGTCGATTTCCGGGACGCGGTTGACGAAGCTCCAGAGACCCCAGGCCAACAGAATCGCGGCCCAGATGGCGAGGGTCTGAGCAATGCCGATCCGGGCGGCGACGGCACCGGCGACCAGCGACCCGAGCCCGATACCTCCGACCACGGCCAGTTGGTAAAAGCCCAGCATGCGCCCAACGTAGTCACGGGAGGAACGGAGCTGGATCGAGGTGTTCGTGCCGCTGAACAGCCAGATCCAGAAAGCGCCGCAGAACCCCATGACCGGGAGCGTCAGCCAGACCCAAGGAGAGACTGCGATAAGAAACAGTCCGAGGGCGAAGACAGCACTCGCCGTCGGCAGGAGGGTGCTGGCACCCACCCCAATTCCGCGCAAGCGCTCGTAGATCACCGCGCCGACGACGCCTCCGCCGCCCATGGCCGAGAGCAATGCGCCCAGCTCGACCGCCCCGCCGTCGAGTCGCCCGTTGATCACCGGCGCAAGCTCCTGAATGACCGCGGCGAAGGTTGTGAAAACGGCCATGCCCAGGAGCAGGCGCCGCAGCGCCACGTCGGCCATCGCATAGCGCAGGCCGTCACGCACGGTTGCCCGTTGCTTCGGAGCCGGTGCGGGCGGGGCCCCGGCGCGGATGAGCGCCGCGATCAGCACCCAATAAGAGGCCGCGTTGACGCCGAAGCACCAGGCGGGACCTGCGAGTGCCAGCACCACACCGCCGATGGCCGGGCCGATCAGTCGTGCGACGTTGATTCCCGCCGCGTTCACGGTCACGGCCTGTGAGAAGTGCTCCCGGGGCACCAGCAGCGGAATCAAGGCGAGCATCGACGGCAGCCCCAGCGCGAAACCGGACCAGAGGATGGTGCTCAAGACATAGATGACCGGCACGCTGAGGGCACCGAGGGCCGCCGTCAGGGCGAGCGCCGACGCGGCGACTGACTGGGCTGTGAAGGCCACCACCGCCAGCCTGCGGCGATCGAAGCGGTCCGCGAGCTGCCCCGCCAGCGGGGCGAGCACCACGCTCGGACCGCGGGCGGTGACTGCAAGGAAACCCACCGCTAGCGCGCTACCGGTGAGCTCCCAGATCAGAAAGCCGGCGGCGACGATCTGCAACCACGTGCCGCCGTTGCTCGCCAGGCTGCCGAGCCAGATCTCCCGGTAGGTCCTGACGCGCAGAACGGGTGGGACCAGGCGCATTACTCGCCCAGGAGCGGTGGAGCGAGTCGCGCCGGTCGCGTATGGCGGAAGCTAGCCCTCCGCGGAGATGCGCAACCGGTTCTCGGCGCGCTCCTTGGCGCGCTCGGCGGACTTTCGTCCGACGGCGTCGTCCTCCGGCAGGCTCGCAAGCTGCCTTTCAGCCCTCTGGAGCGCGCCTTGAGCTCGCTCGCGATCGATGGTCGAGGCTTCCTCGCCCTGTTCGACGAGGATCAGCACGTTGTTGCCCTCCACGGTCATGTAGCCCTCGCCGGTCGCAAAGCGGATCAGCGAATCGTCGACCAGCCGGACGCGGGTCTCGCCCACCCTCAAGATGGCCTCCAGCGGGGCGTGCCGGGCGAGGATCGCGACGTCGCCGGCCACGCTCGGCGCGATGACCATGCGCACATCGCCCTCGTAGAGGACGCCGCGCGGGCTCAGAACCGTCAACGGGACCGTCGCCCGCTCGGTGCCGGGTGCGGATGTCGACATCCGCGGTCCTACGACCCCGTGCTGGAGGCCTGCTCGATGGCCTCATCGATGCCGCCGACCAGGTAGAAGGCCTGCTCGGGGAGGTCGTCGTGCTTACCCTCGACGATCTCCTTGAAGCCGCGAATGGTCTCGCTGAGCGGAACGTACTTGCCAGCGGTACCGGTGAACGCCTCCGCGACGTGGAACGGCTGACTCAAGAAGCGCTCGATGCGACGCGCGCGGCCGACGGCGAGCTTCTGTTCGTCGGTGAGCTCGTCAACACCCAGAATCGCGATGATGTCCTGCAGGTCCTTGTAGGTCTGCAGTGTCTCCTGCACCTGAATGGCGGTGTCGTAGTGCTCGTCGCCGACCACCTCGCGCGACAGCGCGCGGCTGGTCGAGTCGAGCGGGTCGACGGCCGGGTAGATGCCCTTCTCGGCGATTGCCCGGTTGAGCACGGTCGTCGCGTCGAGGTGGGCGAAGCTCGCAGCCGGCGCAGGGTCGGTGAGGTCGTCCGCGGGTACGTAGATGGCCTGCACCGAGGTGACCGAGCCGTTGCGCGTCGAGGTGATGCGCTCCTGCAGGTCTCCCATCTCACCCGACAGGGTCGGCTGATAGCCCACGGCAGACGGCATGCGGCCGAGTAGCGCCGATACCTCGGAGCCCGCTTGCACGAAGCGGAAGATGTTGTCGATGAACAACAGCACGTCCTGGCCGCCCTCCTCGCGGAAGTACTCGGCCATCGTCAGCCCGGACAGCGCGACGCGAAGACGGGCGCCCGGGGGCTCGTTCATCTGGCCATAGCAAAGCGCGGTCTTGTCGATCACGCCCGACTCGGTCATCTCCAGCCAGAGGTCGTTGCCCTCGCGCGTACGCTCGCCCACGCCGGCGAAGACCGACAGACCACCATGCTCCTGGGCCAGGTTGTGGATCAGCTCTTGGATCAGCACGGTCTTGCCGACCCCGGCGCCACCGAACAGGCCGACCTTGCCGCCCTTCACGTACGGGGCGAGCAGGTCCACGACCTTGATGCCGGTCTCGAAGATCTCGTCGGTGGGGTCCAGCGCGTCGAATGCCGGCGCCTCGCGGTGGATCGGCCACCGCTCGGCGGTCTCCGGGATCGGTTCGCCCTCGTCGATGACCTGACCGGTGACGTTGAAGATGCGCCCGAGGGTGACATCGCCGACGGGCACGCTGATCGGCGCGCCCGTGTCGCGCACCACGGTGCCCCGGGCGAGGCCGTCGGTCGTGTCAAGGGCCACCGCGCGCACGCGGTCATCACCGAGGTGCTGCTGTACCTCGGCCACCAGCGGCGGGCCGTCCTCGCGGTCGATCTCGAGGCTGTTGTAGATGGCCGGCGGGCCGTCCGGGAAGTGGACGTCCAGCACGACACCCTTGATCTCGACGATCCGGCCGGTGCTCTGAGCGGTGGTTGCCATGGTCTGGCGGTCCTTCCTTCGTTCGGCGCCTAGGTCAGCGCATCGGCGCCCGCAACGACCTCCAGGATCTCCTGGGTGATCGCGGCCTGCCGGGCGCGGTTCATCTGCAGTGTGAGTTGATCGATTAGCTCGCCTGCGTTGTCGGTCGCGTTCCGCATGGCGGTGCGGCGGGCGGCCAGCTCGGCTGCGGAGCTCTCGAGCAGAGCTCGGAGGATGGTGATGTCGACGTACGTCGGAAGCAGGCTCTCCAGGAACTCCGCGGGGTCGGGCTCGAAGTACGCGACGCCCCCTGCGGACTCGTGCTCCATCGCCTCCTCTTCGCTGGCCTCGACGAACTCGCGCGGGATCGGCAGGAGCTGCTCCACGGTCACGGTCTGCTCCAGCACCGACTTGAACGCGTTGTAGACGATCAGGACCCTGTCGGCCTGGCCGCCGATGAACGCGTCGACGGCGTGCTTGGCGACCGTCTCGGCATCGGACAGGTTCGGGTCGGTCGAGAAACCCTGGAACGTGCGATCGATGGTCATGCCGCGAAACCGCAGCGTGCCCGCGCCTTTCTTGCCCACCGCCGTGTAGACGACGTCGATGCCATCGGCGGCCAGGGCGTCGGCCTCCTGGAAGCCACGGCGAAGGATGTTGACGTTGAAGGCTCCGGCGAGACCGCGGTCACCGGTGATGGCGACGATGATCGCGCGCTCCACGCTCTCCCGCTCCTCGAGCAGCGGGAGTCCGGACACCGTGCCGGAGCGCAGCGCGGCCTGGCCGGTGAGCCGGCGCATGCCGCGCGCGTAGGGCCGCAGGGCCTCGATGCGGTCCTGGGCTCGCTTGAGCCGGGCAGACGCAACCAGCTCCATCGCCCGGGTGATCTTGCGGGTGCCGCGGACCGACTCGATCCGCCGCTTGATGTCCTGCTGGGATGCCACCTAGGCAGCCTGCTCCTCGGCATCGCCTTCCGAGGGCGCCTCGCTCGCCGCGGACTCGGCCTCGACCGCTTCGGTGACATCCGAGACGCCGATCTTCAGCAGGAGGTCGCCGATCCACGTGTCAAGCCGCTTCGCGAGGTCATCGGACCACTCACCGTCGCGGATCTCCGCCAGCAGCACGCCCTCGTCGCGCAACGCGCTGCGGATCTCCTCATTGACGTTCGGAACCTTTCCGGGGTCGACCTTGTCCAAGTGCCCCTGGCCGGCGACGAAGATGATCGCCACCTGCTCCTCGACCGGCCACGGGTCGTACTGCGGCTGATTGAGGGTCGCGACCAGGCGCTCGCCGCGCGCCAGGGTGGCCTGGGTCGCCGCATCGAGCTCCGAGCCGAATTGGGCGAACGCCTCGAGGTCACGGTACTGCGAGAGCTCGAGCTTGAGGCTACCGGCGACCTTGCGCATCGCCTTGACCTGGGCGGAACCACCGACGCGGCTCACCGAGATACCAACGTTCACGGCGGGGCGCACGCCGGAGTAGAACAGCTTGCTCTCGAGGAAGATCTGACCGTCGGTGATCGAGATCACGTTGGTCGGGATGTATGCGGACACGTCCCCGGCCTGGGTCTCGATGACCGGCAGCGCGGTCAAGGAGCCGCCGCCCAGATCGTCGTTGAGCTTGCATGCGCGCTCTAGCAGCCGCGAGTGGAGGTAGAAGACGTCGCCGGGGAACGCCTCGCGACCCGGCGGGCGCCGCAGCAGCAGCGACATCTGCCGGTAGGCGTCGGCCTGCTTGGAGAGGTCGTCATAGATACACAGGGCGTGCTGGCCGCCGTAGAGGAAGTACTCCGCCATCGCGGCGCCCGAGTACGGCGCGAGGTACTTGAGCGGAGCGGCGGCCGATGCGGGCGCTGCGACCACCGTCGTGTACTCCATTGCGCCGGATGCCTTCAGGCGGTTGACGACCTGCGCAACGGTGGAGGCCTTCTGGCCGATCGCGACGTAGAAGCACATCACGTCGCCACCGCGCTGGTTGATGATGGTGTCGATGGCGATCGCCGTCTTGCCGGTCTGGCGGTCGCCGATGATCAGCTCGCGCTGGCCGCGGCCGATCGGGATCAGGGCGTCGATGGCCTTGATGCCGGTTTGAAGCGGCTCGCTCACCGGCTGACGCTGGACGACGCCCGGGGCCTTGAACTCGACCGGACGGGTCTGCTCGCTCTCGATGGGGCCCAGGTCGTCGAGCGGGGTGCCCAGCGGATCGACCACGCGACCGAGCAGCGCCTCGCCCGTGGGCACCTCGATGACGCGGCCGGTGCGGCTGACCGGGTCGCCCTCCTTGATGGAGTTGACGTCGCCGAGCAGCACCACACCCACGTTGTCCTCTTCGAGGTTCAGGGCGAGGCCGGTGACGCCGCCGGGCAACTCGAGCATCTCGAGCGCCACCGCCGAGCCAAGTCCGTGGACTCGGGCGATACCGTCACCGACCTGCAGCACGGTGCCGGTTTCCTCCGCCTCGACCCCGCCTTGGTACTGGGCGATCTGGTCGCGCAGTACCTTCGTGATCTCATCGGGTCGCAGCTGCATCGCTGTCTTGCCTTTCCGTCGCTACGTCGTTCGTTCTTGGCGTGTCAGCCGGTCGCGCCCAGGGGCACGCTGGCGAGGTTTCGTCGCAGGGAGTCGAGCCGGCTGCGCAGAGATCCGTCCACCCGGATCTCCGCGACCTCGAGTACGAGGCCACCGATCAGGTCCTCGTCGACCCGCTCGGTGAGGGCTGCTTTGCGCCCGGTCTGCCGCTCGATGCGCTGCACGATCTTGGAGCGCATGTCATCGTCCAAGGGCACCGCCGTGATAGCAGTGATTTCGATGGTCCCCGTGGCCTCGGCGACCCGCGCCTGGTAGCTGCGGGTGATCTGGCCCAGGTCGCCGAGGCGCCCTCGGTCAACCAGCACTTGGAGGAAGTTCGAGAGCACCGGCGAGGCGCTCTCGGTGAGCTTTGCGATCACCACCTTCTTGGTGCCGGAATCAAGATTCGGATCCGCGAGTGTGTGAGCCAGCTCCGGAGACGAGTCGACCGCGGCCACGAAGGCCTTCAGGTCATCGGCTACCCGCGAGACGGCATCCGCATCGGATGACGCCTCGTAGAGGGCCTCGGCGTATGTCGACTCGACGCTCACTTCAGCTTGCTCAGATCCGCCTCGGCCAGGGCTTCTTCGATCAGTCGGCGGTGCTCGTCGTCGCTCAGCGTACGGCGGGTTACCTTCTCGGCCGCCATCATCGTCAGATCGACGACATCGTCGCGGATCTGAGATGAGGCCTCACGCGTCTGCGCGGCGATGCGCTCGTCGGCATCGGCAAGCACGCGCTCGCGCTGCTCCTGGGCGGCGGACACGATCTCCGATCCTTGGCGCTCGCCATCCTTGCGGCCGCGTTCGCGAAGCTCATCCGACTCCCGGCGAGCCTCCTCGAGTCGGCTGTTGTACTCGCCCACGAGTCGCTCGGACTCGGCGCGACTGCTCTCGGCCTGGTTGAGATCCTCGGCGATCTTGGCGCGGCGTGCTTCGAGGAATTCCGCGACCGGACCGAAAACGTAGCGCTTCAGGATGAACAAGGTGATGAGAAACATCACCAGCGTCCAGATCATCAGCCCAGGCTGCGGGCTCAGCAGGGGATTGTCGCTCGAGGCGATTATCTGCTGGATGTCGATCAACGGCAGAGCCATGTTCCAGGAGCCCGTCGGCTATCCGATGAAGAAGGCCACGAAGCCCATCAGCAGGGCGTAGAACACGATCGCCTCGGTGAGCGCGAGGCCCAGGAACATGAGGCCCATGATCTCGCTGCGCATCTCGGGCTGACGGGCGACCGCCTCGACGGTCTTACCCATCAGATAGCCCACGCCGGCACCCGGTCCGATCGCGCCGAAACCGGTGGCGAGGCCAAGCGCAAGGATCTTGGCCGCATCTTCAATGTTTCCCTCCACGGGGGTATCTCCTTTGCTGGGTTAGTGCGGTGGCTCCACCGCGTAGCCGATGTAGATGCCGCTGAGCATCGCGAAAATGAAGGCCTGAAGGCCGGCGATCATCACCCACTCGAACAGATAGAAGAAGATGCCGACCGGAAGGGCGAGCACGCCGACGAAGCTGCCGAGCAGGACGACGAAACCCGCCGCCATGATGATCAGCAGGTGGCCGGCAAGGAGGTTGGCGAAGAGTCGTACGGAGAGGCTGACAAGGCGCAGCAGCTGCGAGAGCACTTCGAGCACGAAGATCACCGGCTTGATGGCGCCGGGCGCGTCCGGGATAAGCGTCTTGATGTAGCCGAGCGGACCATGCGCCTTGACGCCCTCGACGTTGTACGCAACGAAGACGAGAATCGTCAGCGTGAGGGTGACGTTGATGTTCGCCGTCGCGGCGTAGAGGCCCAGATCGGGCAGGCCGCCCGGGAAGGTGCCGCTCTCGTGTGAAACCGGCAGTGGCACGAAGCTGATGATGTTGCTGGTCGCGATGAACAAGAACAGGGTGGCGATGAAAGGGAAGTAGCGATTGAAGACCTTGGTGGTCAGCGTCGGGCGCGCGATCTGGCCCTCGGCGAACTCGTACGCGATCTCGACCACGTTCTGCAGCTTCGTGGGTTTCAGCGCCATACCGCCGCGCACGACGAGCAAACCGAAGCCGATGCAGATCGCCGAAGCGAGCCAGAGATAGATCACGGCCTTGTTGATCGAGAGATCGATGAAACCGAAATCGAGATCGACGTACGGCGTGAGCTCGAACTCGAGCGACGGGTCGAAGTCCTCCTCGGCAGCCGTCGCGAACGCTGGAAGCGAGAGCAGCGCGCCGAAGGTGAGACCCCAGATCCACAGCCACCGGCGACGCAGCGCGTTCATTCGCCGGCCTCGGCCTTGCGGATCTTCTGGCTGATTCCGAACAGCACGGTGCGGCCGAGAAGATCGAACGTGAACGCGAAGATGAAGACCGCGGCCGCCGTCAGGGCGATCGGCTCGGAGAACCGCAACGCCACGACGAACAGGACCCCGACCACGATCCACGCCCGGGCGATGAACGAGAGCCCGGCCAGGCCGACGGCGAAGGTCGGCTCGATGTCGACGGCGAACTTCCCGGTCGCCAGGGCCAGGCCCCAGTTGCCCAGCCAGAGCGCGAAGCCCAGGAACCAGCCCTCGATCGGGCCGCCCGCGAGCAACACGATCGGAAGAGCGATGATGGCGACGGCGATTCCGAGCGACGACGCCACGAATTGGATCGGGCGCATTCCGGATGATGCGGGTGCAACCGCGGTCATGCGCGGCACCCCGAGGAGTTGGCGGAGCGCACTGAGTTCAGGCGAGTCCCTGACGCGGACTTCGAGCCGTGGTCGAAGCAAGCACAGCTTGACGACCCGGCTCCGGGCGGGCGGAAGTATAGCCAAAGGATTCACGTCCCCTGCTGCCCATCAGAGCAGCCGAGGACACCTGTCAGAAACGGGCCAAGCTCGAACCACCAAGTCGATGACCTTGCGGTGTCCTGACCACGCGAGTCGAGGGCCTGGCGAGCCAAAAACGAGGCCGGGAAGGACGCAGGCGCGGATGAGGAACGATGCCGCGGGCATCGTGACGAGCGAGGATGCATTCAGGCGCTGCATCTGCAGCCGCCACGATGCAACAGCGGGCGGAGCCCGCGTCTCAGTCCGCCAGGTTCGCCGCCTTCGCGCGCGCTCGCTCGAGGCTGCGCTCGCGAACGATCTTGACGACCGGCGTCTTGCCCCATTTCAGGATCTCGAGCACGTAGATCAGGGAGACCGCGGCGAGCAGGGCGACGGCCCCGAGGCCGAGCAGTGCCAGGCTGCCCCACAGCTGGTAATCGCCTGCGCCGTCGGTGTAGGGGACGAAGCGGATCGAGACGGCGATCAGTCCCATCAACCCGCACCAGGCGTAGACCGCGAGCACGGTGCGGCGCTGGCTCCAGCCGATGTTGAGGAAGCGGTGGTGGAAGTGACTGCGGTCGGCCGCGTAAACAGGCAGGCCGTGCTTGATGCGCTTCATGACGACGAACGACGTATCGAGGATGGGGATGGCGAGGATCAGCAGCGGAGCGACGAGCGCGATGGCCGCGGCGCTCTTCATCACCCCCGAGACCGCGACTCCGGCCAGCACGAAGCCCAGGAGCATCGACCCGCTGTCGCCCATGAATATGCGCGCGGGATTGAAGTTGAAATAGAGGAAGCCCAGGCAGGCTCCTGCGAGCGCCG
Organism: Thermoleophilia bacterium; assembly: GCA_029861485.1. Taxonomy (GTDB): domain Bacteria; phylum Actinomycetota; class Thermoleophilia; order Miltoncostaeales; family Miltoncostaeaceae; genus CAMYIK01. The sequence continues at coordinate 16,908 of JAOTZF010000008.1, forward strand.
CGGCGAGGATGGCCGGATCGGCGCGGTCGAGCGACGCGGCGAGCAGCGCGAAGGTGGCGGCGGAGATGGCAGCGATACCGGCCGCGAGGCCGTCGACGCCGTCGGTGAAGTTGATCATGTTCACCAGCGCCACGAACCAGACGAGGGTGATCACGTACTGTGTCGCGCCCAGATCGTAGACGCCGAGGAACGGCAGGGTCACGTGGTCGATCGTCAGCCCGGCCGACACCGGGACCGCGGCGCATGCCACCTGGCCCAGGAGCTTGGCGGCGGGATTGAGCCCCCAGATGTCGTCGATCGCGCCCAGGATCGCGATGGCGATGGCCCCCAGCAGCAGCGCGCGGGCGGGCCCGTCCCCCGGGAAG
>JAOTZF010000161.1 GCA_029861485.1 Thermoleophilia bacterium
GACCTCATCGTGACCCCACTGACCGGCCTGTTCGCCGCCACGAAGGCGATGAAGACCGCCTACGCGCGGCTTCGCGACAACGGCACGCTTCGCGAGGACCTGGACCTGGTGACCAGCTTCAGCGAGTTCGAGTCCGTGGTCGACCTCGAGGGCCACCGGCAGCTCGAGCACCGTTACGAGACCTAGCGGACGCCGCGCTACATGCCCTGTGGGGGCTCCCAGAGCTCGAAGCGATTTCCTTCCGGGTCGAACGCCCAGCCGAAGCGGCCATAGGGCTCCTCCTGGACCTCGTCGGCGACCCTGACCCCCCGCGCGCGCAGCTGTCCCAGCATCGCGTCGAGATCGTCGACGCGGTAGTTGAGCATCCACTGCTGCCCGGACTCGCCGAAGTAGGAGGTGTCCGTCGGAAAGGGGCTCCACACCGTCGCCCCCGACTCCCCGGATCCCCACTTCAGCACGACGTAGCCGTCGTCGTCGTCGTCGGGTAGGCCGAGGTGCTCGACATACCACGCCCTCAGGGCCTCGGGATCCTTCGAACGGAAGAACACGCCGCCGATACCCGTGGCCCTGGCCATGCGGACGATCCTCGCACGTGGATCCGGGGGCGGCCACCCCGAAGGCTCTCGAATCCTGATCTTCGCCGCGTGACGCGACCAACGGCGGTGCCTACTCGGAGGATGTCAACCAGCGCGTCCTCGCCCCGCAGCGGGACCCGCATGTTCGGGTTCCGTAAGGGGTGAGCGTGGGCCCACGCTCACGCGGGCGGCGCTCTGTACCGGTCAATATGGGGCGGATAGATTCGCGATATGCAGGGGAGTAGGTCCGAGCTTCCCCGAAGGGGGCAGTGGACAGAGGATCCGGCGACATGGCCTGTGTCCGATGAGGCGCGCGAGCGGGCCCACTGGCTCATCGAACGCGACCTGCGCGAGCGACTACTCGCAAGCGACCGCGACGAGCGGGAGCGAGTCACCGCCGAGGTCTACGACGAGCTGTTCGAGCGGGTGCCCTGGCACCCCGCGAACCAGCCGGACTCAGAGTCTCCCGAGGACGGCGATCACCGGTGGCTGCGGGCGTATTCCGGTCTGTGCTCGCCTGGCGCCACCGTCGCCGATCTCGGCTGCGGGCTCGGCGGAGTCGTAATCGGCCTGGCTTCCCGGGCGAAGGAGGCCGTCGGGGTGGACTCCTCGCGCGAGATGGTGCAGCGCTGCAGGGCAAAGGCGCCGGTCAACACCCGCTTTGTCGTCGGCAGCGTCGTTGACCCCCCGCTGGAGCGGAGCTCCTTCGACCTGATCACCAGCCGCCAGGTCATCGAGCACCTCCACCCGGAGGATCTCGACGACCACCTGCGTGCAGTTGCCCGCCTCCTCAAGCCTGACGGCGCGTTCCTGGTGGTGACCCCGCAGGCGCTGACCGGCCCGTGGGACTGCTCTCGCGGCTTCACCGAGGAGCCGAGCGGCTTCCATACCGCCGAGATGACCCATGCCGAGCTGGCCGAGCGCATGATTCGGGCGGGCTTCCGGCGGACCTCCAGCCCCGTCGGCGGCGCAGGGGTGCGCTCGCGCCTCCGGGTGCCCGGCCACCGCGGATGGGTGCCCACCCGAGTCAAGAGCTACGGCGAGAAGCTGGTGAGCGCCGTGCCACCCAGCCGCCGAGGCACCGTGGCCAAGCTCACCAACACGGGCCTCGTGACCGTCCTCGGACGCCTCTAGGAGGCGATCAGCCAGACGGTCTGTTCAGCCCCACGGCGGCGGCGCGCAGCTTGAGCGCCCGCTCCAGGCTTCCGCCGATCGCGGCGCGAATGCGCTCGGCATCGCTCAGGGCCAGGTCTCCGACCGTCGGCAGTCCTGCCGATGCGAGCCGGGCGGCGAGCGCGCGACCAACGCCGTTGACATCTGCGACCGGTGCGCCGCTCGCGATTACCGTGAGCTGCACCTCCGTAGCCGTCGATGGCGTTCCGGCGCTCGGCGTCAGCCGTATCAGCACGAGCTCGGTCACTACCTCGACCACCAGCTCGCCTCTCCTACGTGCCAGCGTCCCATGGCCTCGACGGTCCACGCAACCCGAGCTTCGCCGCGGTGCAGCGCTCCAGCTCACGCGCCAGACAGTTCCGGGTAGCGGAAGCAGTCGACGAGGTGATCGTTCACCATGCCGGTCGCCTGCATGTGCGAGTAGACGACGATCGGGCCGATGAAGCGGAACGCGCGCGCCTTGAGGTCCTTGGCGATCTTCCTCGAGAGCGGCGTCTCGGCGGGAATCTGATCCATGGCACGCCATGCGTTCTGGATGGGCGCCCCGTCCACGAACCCCCACATGTATGAGGCGAAGCTGCCGAACTGCTCCTGGACCTCGAGGAACGACTGCACGTTGGTGATGGAGGCGGCAATCTTGGCCCGGTTGCGGATGATGCCCCGGTCGACCAGAAGTCGCTTGGCGTCGGCCTCTCCGTAGCCGGCAACCCGGTCGGGGTTGAACCCCTCGTACGCCGCGCGGTACCCCTCCCGCCGATTCAGGATCAACTGCCACGAGAGTCCCGACTGGGCGGCCTCGAGAATGAGGAACTCGAAGAGCTTCCGGTCGTCATGGAGCGGCACCCCCCACTCGGTGTCGTGGTAATCGCGCATCAGCTCGTTGTCGATGCACCAGCCGCAGCGGGAGTCGTTCATCCTCCAAGGCTAGTAGGCATACTCGACCCGCCACGGATGCCGACAGATACGCTGAACACCGGTGCCGACCGTCCTCGATCACCCGCTCGCCGCGCACAATCTGACCATCCTGCGCGACCGCACGACGTCCTCGCCGGACTTCCGGCAGGCCGCGCGGCGCCTGGCGCACCTGCTGGTCGCCGAGGCGACCTGCGACATGAGCCTCGAGGACGTCGAGATCGAGACCCCGCTCGAGGCCACCACCGGCAAGCGGCTCGCAAAGCCGGTCGTGCTGGTGTCGGTGCTCAGGGCGGGCCTCGGCCTGATCGACGCCGCGCTCGAGCTGTTCCCGGACGCTCGTATCGGCTACGCCGGAGTGCAGCGCAGCGAGGACACCGCTGAGCCGCTGGAGTACTACACCAAGTTCCCGCACCTCGACGATGCGCGAGTGCTGATCCTCGAGCCGATGCTGGCGACCGGGGGCTCGCTGCAGTGGGCCGCGTCGAAGGTGGCCGAACAGGGGGCGACCGACGTCACTGCCGTGTGCGTCGTCGCGGCGCCCGCTGGCATCGAGCACATGAGCCGCGCCCACCCGGACGTGCGGTTGGTCACGGCCGCAGTGGATCGCAGCCTGGACGAGAACTTCTACATCCGTCCGGGACTCGGCGACATGGGCGACCGGCTCTTCGGCACCGAGTGACCGCATGAGCGAGTTCGGCCCGGTCGACCGGGAGTTCGTTCAGTCCCTGCCGAAGTGCGAGCTCCACCTCCACCTCGAGGGCTCGCTTCGCCCCGACACCATGCGCCGACTCGCCGCCCGAAACGGGGTGGATCTCGAGGACGATCTCGAGCGGCGCTACACGTATGACGGCTTCGACCACTTCCTGGAGCTGTTCCTGATGGGCTTGAGGGTGCTCCGCACCGGCGAGGACTTCGCCGACGCGGTCGAAGCGCTGGCGGGGGAGCTCGCCGCCCAGAACGTCCGTTACGCCGAGGTGACCACCACGGCCTTCTCGCACAACCGGCGCCAGGTCGCCATGGCCGACTATGCCGCCGGGCTCAACGCGGGACGGGCGGCAGCCCGGCAGAAGCACGGTGTCGAGCTCGGGTGGGTGATCGACATTCCTCGGGAGATCGAGCCGCCCGAGTCGCCGTTCACCACCGATTTCGTCACGGGGCCACTGGCCCCCGAGGGCCTGGTCGGAATCGGCCTCGGCGGCCCCGAGCCCGGAAATCCGCCGGAGCCCTACGAGCAGGCGTTTGCCCGGGTACGCGCCGCGGGGCTGCGATCACTGCCCCACGCGGGTGAGACCGAGGGGCCCGCGAGTGTGCGCGGGGCCCTGGAGGCGCTCGGCGCGGAGCGGATCGGTCATGGAGTGAGGAGCGTGGAGGATCCCGCGCTCGTCGACGAGCTCGGCACGCGAGGCACTCACTTGGAGGTGTCACTGACAAGCAACGTGGCGCTACAGGTCGTGTCCGAGATCGACGAGCATCCGCTGCCGGCGCTGCTGGAGGCCGGTCTGAGCGTGGGGCTCAACACGGATGACCCGGCGTACTTCTCGACCACGCTCAACGACGAGCTCCTACTTGCCGCGACGAGCTTCGGTCTGTCCCGGGCCGACCTCGTCGCGCTCCAGGCCGCGGCCTTCAGGGCCTCCTCGCTGCCGCAGGACCGCACCGCCGAGTTCCTGGCCGATCTCTCCCGGGTCTCGACCTAGCTCGGAGTCGCACCGGGCCCGGGCGCCGACGGCGGATTGACCCGCCCTGAGAGAATGTCGCCGTGCACGACACCGCGGGTCCGTCCCTTCGCGAGCCGGCCAATCAGCTGGACGAGAAGGTCATTCAGCTGTGGACCGTGGAGGGTCTGATCGGGACGGCGATCCCCGTCGTGGTGATCTCGCTCATCGTCGGTGGGATCGCCTCGCAGTCCGGTGGGCTGTGGCAGCTGCTCTGGC
>JAOTZF010000162.1 GCA_029861485.1 Thermoleophilia bacterium
GCCGCACCTGGGCATCGAGCAGCTCGGATGGGTCCTGCACCACCACGAGCGCTGGGATGGCCTGGGCTATCCGGACGGGCTCGCCGGCGAGGAGATTCCGGAAGGCGCGCGGATCATCGGCGTCGCCGAGGCGTGGGATGCCATGACCTCGAACCGCTGCCACCGCGGGGCGCTCAGCTCGGCCGCAGCGATGGCGGAATGCTGGCGCTGCGCCGGCGGCCAGTTCGACCCCGCGGTCGTGAAGGCGCTCATCAGGGTACGCCCGCAGCCTGCGCCACTGCTCAGCCGAGCGCGCTGAGCACCCGGTCGCCGCGCCGCGCCGCGACGCGGTCGGCATGCAGGGCAACGGCCGACTCATGGATGCGCTGACCTGCCTCGCCGGCCGGGCGCCGCGCCAGCTGCTCCAGCTCGTGCTGGCGGCCGTAGATGATCGCGGTGTCGCCGATTCGCAGCAGGCTGGCGTCGGTGGGGTCGCCGACATAGGTGCCGTGGCGACGCTCGATACCGAGTACGGCCACTCCCTCATCTCGAAGGCGCAGGTCGCCAAGCGAACGGTTGGCGGTCCAGTCCTCGGGGTCGATGTGCATCCGCATCACGCTGTAGCCCTCCGCGAGGTGGAGCAGCCCGGCGTAGTCACGCACATCCAGGTCGGTGTAGCGGCGCAGCAGTCGGCGGAAGACGAGCCGCATACCGCGCTCGACGCGGTGACTTCGGGCGATGAGCAGCAACACGAGCCCGCCCGCGATGAGCCAGGCCACGCGCCAGCTGGCGTCCTCGCGGCTCGCATCGACGAACGAGATGGCAAGTGTGACGACCGCCACGACGATTCCGGCGCTGCCGAGCAACATCAGGGACATTACGATCTTCCTGCGGGCCGGGTGGGCCACGACCGACTCGGCCTCGGTGGTCGTATAGCCCGCCCCGGTCAGAGCAGACCGGGCCTGGAAACGGGCGGACTCGCGTGGCATGCCGGTGAGCATCAGCGCGACGGTCGCAACTCGCGTGACCAACAGCGATCCGACGATCACGAGAAAGAAGGTGAGGATGGCGATCATGGTCAGCGCGGACCATAGGCAGCGCGCACGAGGCCGCTCGTGGCGTCTCGCAAACGGTTAACGGATCCCACGATCCGCGTTCATTTCAGGCCAGGATGGGGGTCCGGCAGAGAGCACGTGGTTCGGTCATGGCCCCGTCGATGCCGTGGCAGCCGTCAGCAGGGCGCCGAGCCAGAGGTGGGTCACTTCGCATCCTACGGTCGTCGGCGCCCGTCGGGAGACTCGAACTTGAACTGTCGCTCCGTCTAGGTGGGCAGGCCGTGCGACTGAGACAGACTCGGGCGTGCCATGCGACACACGCCCTCAGATCTCGATCGTGAAATCGAGCTCCTGCTCAACCCGCGGCGGGCGCGAGGACCTCTTCGGGCCGCGGCGGCGTTCCTGCCTCTCGCTCTGCTCGTCGTGGTGGCCACAGTGCTCGATCGCGCGACTCGCCCAGAGCCCCCTGCGAGAGCGGCGCTGACCGAGCCACATGTAGCCGTGCCGCCGCCGAGTGATTTCACGGCCCGGGCGGTGTCCCAGCCGCATCCTGGCGCCGTCGCGGCTGATCCGGCACCGGCCTGGCGCCGACGCGGACTCGCGCAACCCCGCCGAACGCCGGCAGCTGCGGTGGCGCAGCTCACCGCGGTCTCCCGCCCTGGCTCGGCTGCGGAGGAGTTCGGGCCGTAGCGCTGGTTTGCGCCCCGGCCGGGGGCGCCTACGATCGGGTCCGTGGCCTGGCCCAGAACGCTCCGGACCGTCGTCGTGACGGCCGCATTCACCGCTGCGGGAGCCATTCTCGGCACCGCCAGCGAGCACGACGCCGCATCGGCTGCCACGAAGAAACCCTTCGTCGTCGTTCAGGCCGGTCACGTCGCGCCGCGCGAGCCCGGCTACCGTTGGCAGACCGGCGCCGGGGGCGGTCCGTTCGGCAACGAGCGCGATTTCAACCGCCGTGTATCGCTCGCCCTCGCCAGCCGGCTTCGCCGGCACGGCATCAGGGTGCGGGTGACTCCGGGCAAGATCACCCCGTGGGCGGAGAGGGCCGACGCGTTCGTCGCCGTGCATCACGACCGAGCCGGAGGCGTCGCGGGGGTCGGCCACGCCAGCTCCGGCGCTCGCGAGTTCTTCTATCGCGGCGACGGTGCGGGTGAGCCGCGGCCCACGCCGTACGCCGACACGGTGCCTCATCGACGCGCCACCTCGGTGAACAAGGCCATCGAGCACCGCTCGCGTCGGCTCGCCATCACGATCTCCAAGCGGATGGCCGCGCTCTTCACCGCCCGTAACGGGGCCCGCTCGGGCTGGGACGGCGTGCTGCCGAAACGCCTCGTGCGCACGAGCAACTACTACGGCTTTCGGCGTACCCGGGCGCGGGCCCGGGTGATCGTGGAGGTCGGCTCAGCGGGCGCCGACGACGGCTTTCTGCGCAAGGTCGATCTGATCGCCGTCGGCCTCAGCCGGTCGATTCGGGACCATCTTGCGGCCGAGAGAGCCCGCTGGCGTTAGGCGGCGATCCAGGCCTGCGCGCTGTCTCTCTCGGCCAGCGGGTAGACCTTGACCTCTCCGGGCATGAGGAACCCGAACACCCTGACCGCGCGGCGGTAGCCAGCATGGTCGGTGACCAACGCGATCCGCTCCCACTTGCCGAGGTGATGGAGACCCATCTTGGCGTCATCCCACATGGCGTCGGTGTCGGACCTCTCGAAGTCGTCCCCCAACACGTAGAGCACTCGCACCTTGTCGTGCTGCTCGAGAATCCGCTCGACCGCGGGAAGAATGACGTCCTCGTAGTCGTCGTCCTCGATCTCGCCGACCGCTTCGACGCCGAGCACATTCCCAGGTAGACCCTGGATTACGGTCACCGCCATGCTCACCCGTTCACGGTTGACGATCTGACTCTAACCTCGGCTACCGGCAGCGGTCGAGCGAGGGCGCGGGAGGGGTGCCCGGGGCCATGCTCCTGGGCATCTCATTGCCACAGCGGTAACCAGCGGCGGTTCGGACTACCTCGCGGCTGACCTCGCGCGGTCACGCCCGCGCTGGCGGACGGCCTTGATCACGACGCCCGTCGCAGCGCTCAGGATCAGGATGACCCCGAGGACCCTCAGAAGGGTGCCGCCCGGGCCGGGGCTTGCGACGCTCGCACCGTCGCCCGCGGAGATCACCGCGACGTTCCAGAGTCCGTGCATGGCGACGAGCGGCCAGAGCGAGGGCATACGCAGGCGCACCAGCCCGAGCGCCACGCCGAACAAGGCCGCCGCCATAACCTGGCGGGTCGTCGGGCCGAGCTCGCCGCCGCCGAGGACTCCGACGTAGTGGGCGAGTCCGAACAGCGCCGACGAGATCACCACGGCCGCGATGGGAGATCCGCGTCGCATGAAAGCGCCCATCACCGCGCCCCGGAACGTGAACTCCTCGTTGAAGGCCACCAGGGCCATGGCGAGGATCAGCAGGGCCAGGTCTGCCGCGTCGGGAAGAGCGTTCGGGCCCAAGATGGCGCCCAGGAAGATGCCCCCGATCACGATCCAGACCGGCAGGGTGAGGGTCCAGCCGCCTCTGAGCGGCACGGTCATGCCGACGAGGTCCATCCGCCGGGCGGCGACCACGAGCATGACCTGCGCCGCGGCGATCAGGCCGCCGACCGGCAGCAGGGTAGCGGCCTGGGTGCGCAGATCGGCCGACTGATTGGCCGTGAGGGACGCCGCGAGGGCGAGGGGGCCGAGATGTATGACCAAGGCCGCCGCGACGAATGCCAGGTCGGCTCGCGAATGTGTCGCGGTCTCAGACACCCGTGGCACGCCCTCCCGAGTCGTGATCGTCGAATCACACAGCGCGCGCGCAAGCGATGGTCGCTGCTGCCGGGAGGTGCCCGCGTGCGTGACATCAGAGTGCCGGCCCACTCCCATGGACCGCACTAGACCTGCGCACAGTCGCTTTGGTCATGTCGATCGGTCTCGCTCAACTGGGGCGCCGTTGTGCCGATAACCGCGGTAGCCCTGAAGCCGACACGCTCCGTCGGCACACCTCACCAGGAGCAGCGCGTGCCCCGCCCAAGCTACGTCCACCTTTCAGTCGTCTGCGCAGCCCTCGCGTTCTTCGCGATGGGTGCTGCGGGGGGGGCGCTCCTGACCGACCCCTCGCAGCCCGAGGATGATCCGGAATCGACTGAGCCGATCTCCGCGCCAACGGGCACTGGCCCGCTCGCCGACGGCGACCTCGAGGTCGCCTTGGAGCGCCTGGCGACGGCAAAAACCGCCGCCGTCCAGGTGCCCTCAAGGGGCAGCTCCCGCCTGCGGGCCGGCCAGGGCGAGCAACTCGCGCGAGCGGATCTGCAGGTGATGGTCGTATCTCCGACCGCTCGGCCCACTCTCTGCGCGGTTGCCGAGAGGGGCAAGCCGCCACGCATCGCGGGGGCGATCCTGGTCGACACCGTGGGCACGAAGTACCCGCTGCGGCAGGACTCGGTGGAGGTAAGCCCCAGCGCTCCGTGCGAGAGTCAGCCACCGCTCCTTGAGGCCTCGGTCTCCTTGGTATTCACCATTCCGCAGGGCG
>JAOTZF010000163.1 GCA_029861485.1 Thermoleophilia bacterium
GCGGGCCCGCCTGCCCGGCTTGAAGGCCGACCGCGCGGACATCGTCCTGGGGGCCGCCCTCGTGGTCTCAGAGGTGATGGAGCAAACCGACATCGACGCGGTGGAGGTCTGCGCCGGAGGTTTGCGCGAGGGGGTGTACTTCGAGCGCATCCTCGGCGGCGACCCCGCCTTGCTCCAAGACGTCCGCGAGGCCACGGTCCTCAGCCTCGCGGAGGGCTACCGAGCCGACCTCGACCATGCGGGGCACGTGGCATTCATTGCCGATCGCATCTACTCGGGGCTGTGCCGGACCGGACTGCAGGACGACGATCCGGTCGAGCGCGAATGGCTGTGGACGGCCTCGCTACTACACGATGTCGGCGTGTTGATCGACTACCACGACCACCACAAGCACTCCCAGTACCTCGTGCTCAACGCCGGCCTGCCCGGCTTCGATCATCGGGAGCTCGCGCTGATCGCCAGCCTGATCCGCGGCCATCGCAAACGCCTGCCCGGCGTCGGTCCATACGGCACGCTGATGGAGAAGGGCGATGAGAGGCGCATCGACCGACTCGCGGTGTGCCTTCGGCTGGCCGAGCAGTTGGAGCGCGGGCGCTCGCGGGCGGTCACGGCTGTCGCCGCCGACTCCGACGGGACGACTCTGAGACTCAAGATCACGTGCGAAAGCGACCCCTCGGTGGCGATCTGGGCGGCCTCCCAGGAGCAACCGATCGTGCAGCGCGCATTCGGCCTCGCCCTGGAGATCGACTAGTCGACGAAGCTCAGCAGGGCCGTCTGGGATTCCGGAGGGCCCGGCCTGCCGTCGAGTCGAATCTGAATCAGCGTCGTCGCGTTCCGCCTGAACAACCGCACCGGGCGCTCATGCTCGCCCAGCGCGAGGGTGATCTCGGCGGAGATGTGGGAGGCGCCCCGATCGGCCTGGCGACGGCTACCCACGCCCAGATATCCGAACCGCTTCGTTTCCGGCATCGTGATCACCCGGAGCGTGGCCTCCTCGGCGGCCATCAGCTGGTCGGTGACCGCCAGATGGAAGCACCGCAGGCTCGGGTCCTCGCTATGGGTGTGCGCCCCCCGCTCGAACGCGCCGATGGCGTGTCCATCGACATCAAGCTCCAGCGTCCAGTCCACTGCGATCGGCCGGCTGGTCTCGTCGACCAGGCGAACCACGAACTGCAGCCAGCTCGCCCGATGGGAGCGCTCGATTTGATCGGCGCTCGCCGTCGCGACGTCTCGGCTCCACCGCGCGTAGTCGTCAGGACCCTCCTTGCTCAGCGCGTCCGCCAGCCACTCCTTCACCACCGCATAAGCCTGGTGAGCCACATCGTCGGTGTCATCGGACGGCCCGGCCTTTACCGAGGCGTGGTTGAGACCGATCACCAACAGCGGTCGAGCCATGCGCTCCGGCGCCGGCCGGAAATCGATCCGCCCATCCTCCGGCGCGCTCGGAATGAGATCCAGACCCAGGTAGTCGATGTCCAGACCCATGCCGGAGATGCGCACCGTCCCGTCGGTGCCCGGCCCGGGCCGGCGCCGCGCCATCTCGGCGTCGTCGTATTCGGATAGCCCGCCTATCACGAAGGTCGCCGGCACGTCTTTGTCGCCATCGCCCCGCCCCCACCGCTCGCCCTCGATCTCGTCCATCGCAAGGTCCCAGCTAATCGGGCTCGCCAGTTCCAGGTCGTGCAGCAGGCGCCCACCGACCTCGAGGAAGTCCTCCGACCACGGCGTGATGAAGTCCCCGCCGTCGCCCCTGGCGAGCATGCCGAGCCCACGCACTGCCCGTCCCGCGAGTGAGCGCGCCCGCGGCGCCGAGGGGCTGCCGAAGTTGGCCGGCGCCAGCGCCACCAGATGGCGCAGCCGCTTGGAGGCTTCGGGGGCGCGCCGCAGCCACTCGCGAACGATGACCACACCGGTCGAATGGACCACCGTGTCGAAGCTGTTGTCGCGAATGCGCTCCTGAACCGCGAGCTCGAACGCATCGGCGAGGCGCCGCACCGACACCTCGTCGCTCAACGAGACATACCTCACGAGGTGCAGGTCGCTGGGGGTGTATCCCGCGTCGATGAGCCCCTGCCTCAGCGCACCAAAGCCGCGCTCGTCCGTTCCGTAGCCGTGTACGAAGACGACCGGTCGTCGTGCCATTGACCCCTCCCTTCGACGGGAAGGTTCTCATGCCACAGCCGGAACTCCTACGCCGCGAGCTCGTACTCCGGATTGGTGGCGATGAAGGCAAACGCTGCGCCGTTCACGTCGACCGCCGCGCCCATCCGGCCGAACGGAGCGTCGATCGGCTCGATGGCGATAGCTCCCCCGGCATCCGCGACGGCTGCGGCGCAGGCATCGGCGTCCTCGCAGGCGAAGTAGACGAGCCACGTTGGAGGCAAGCTCGACTTCGGATCGCGGACGCTTGCGACCGGGCCCTCCCGCCCCGCGAACAGCATGGCCTCACTTCCGTCGGGTGCAGGCATCGCCTCTGCTTCCCAGCCGAACAGCGAACCGTAGAACTCGGCGGCCCTGGCGCAGTCGCCGCAGAGAAGCTCGGTCCAGATGAAGCCTCCCGGCTCGCTGACCAGCTCGGCGCCTGCCCGCTTTCTCGGCTCCCAGAGGCTGACCTGCGCGCCGACCGCGTCGACAATCCTCGCCATGCGGCCGTCCGCCTCCGCGTCGACGGGCTCCAGCGCGGTCGATGCTCCGGCCGCGAGCGCGGCGCTCACAGCGCCATCGACCTCCTGGACGGTCACGTACGTGTTCCAGCCGGGCGGCGAATCCCCCGCCGCCCACAAACCGGCAACCGCCTTGCCGTCGACCTGGGCCACGGAGTGGACGCTCCCCTCGCCAGCGGCCTCGTCGCGGTACTTCCAGCCGAACACCCGCGAATAGAACGCGCGAGCCGCATCGAGGTCCGCGGCCGAAAGGTCGACCCAGGACGGGGTTCCGGGTGCGTATTCGGTGCGTTCGGGCATTCGTCTCTCCTCGTGCGGCAGTCTGCGGGAGTGTACGAACGTGTGTTCGTTCAGACAACTCGTGCTCGCCGCGCCAACTGGTCAAAATCTCCGAGCGGAGTTGCGGAAGGCTCGCAGAGGGCGGATCACCTGAGAGCGTCGCAGTGAATGTTCCCGCGGATTCTCCTGATATTCGCGTTGATGGCCCTTGCGGGCGTCGTCGGATGCTCTGGTGACGACGACATCCCGGAGCCGACCGAAGGGCTGAGCTTCACGCTCCAGATGCAGCCGCGAACGATCGGCCCGACCGAGGACCGGGTGCGCGTTCCCGCCCCGGGCCCCGACTATCGAGCCATCATCACCATCTCGGACAACCGGCGGGACGACGAACCCGACGCGGAGACCGTCAGACGGCGCCGCGAATGCCGGGATGGCGACTACTACTTCATGGCGGCGGGCAACGACTCCGAGCGAGGCGAGCAAGCCGATGGATGCCGGCTCCTGGCGTCGTTCGAGGACCAGGGCGAGTTCACGACCTGGGTCGAGATTCGGGGTGACGACGGCGAGGTGGTGGCCGGGTCCGACACCCAGCCGGCGCGGGTGCGCGACTTCCTGATCGTGTCGCTCGGCGACTCGGTGGCCTCCGGCGAGGGCAACCCCGACCAGGGCCGGCTGAGGACGCTCTTCGGCGACGAGACGGTCTGGCAGGACCGCCAGTGCCACCGGTCGTTCAGGGCCGGGTCCGCTCAGGCCGCGCTGGAGATCGAGAGCGCCGACCCCGATACCACGGTCACCTTCCTCCACCTGGCGTGCTCGGGCGCCCGCATCACCACCGGTCTGCTCCGCGAATATCGTGGAATCGAGTCCGGCGATCCCCTGCCGCCGCAGATCGCCCAGTTGCGTGCGCTCCTGGAGGACCCCGGTATCGGCGGCTCCCCGGAAGCACCGCGCGAGGTCGATGCCCTCATGCTCACGATCGGGGCGAACGACTTGCGCTTTGGCACCATCGTGCAGCGCTGCCTTCTGAATGACGAGGACGAGGGCAGCTGCCAGGCGGCGCCGTTCCGTGGCGAGGAGACCGTCCAGCAGGCCGTCGACCGCCTCTTGCTCGATCTCGATGGCCGCTACGCGCGGCTCGCCGCGTGCCTGGGTGATGGCGATTGCGAGGCGGGCGAGCCCCTGGGCATACCGTCGGAGCGCGTATTGATTTCCGAGTACTTCGATCCGTCACAGAGCCGGCCCGGACGCTTCTGCCGATATCCGACGGTGCCGCTGCCGCGGTTCAATCTGACCCGGAACGAATCCCGGTGGGCGAAGGCGAGCGTCGTCGACCCGCTCAACGCGCAGGTCGCGGCGTCGGCTGGGAGCTTCGGATGGACCCACGTGGATGGCCTGTCGGCTGACTTCGGCACCCATGGAATATGCCGCACATTCATCAGCCGCTGGGTCCTGCGGCTCAGCCGCTCGGTGACACGCCAGCTCGGGGTCGCGGGGGCGTTTCACCCGAATCGCCGAGGCCACTCCTGCTACCGCAACCGGTTCACCCACGCGCTTCGGGGCACGCTCGGCGATGAGCTCGAAGGAGAGTTCACCGAGCGCG
>JAOTZF010000164.1 GCA_029861485.1 Thermoleophilia bacterium
GCCTCGACTGGGACGAGGGGCCGCTGCGTCAAAGCGAGCGCGGTGAGATCTACGCGTCGGCCATCGAGCGCCTGAGGCAGTCCGGCGCGGTCTACCCGGCCTACGAGACCGAGGAGGAGCTCGAGGCCATGCGTGAAGAGGCCCGGCGCGACAAGCGCGCGCCCGTCGTGCGTGGCCGGCGCGACTACAGCGAGCAGGAGCTCGCCCAGCTCGCGACCGAGGGGCGGGATCCGGTGTGGCGTTTTGCCGTGCCCCTTCCCGGCGAGGTCCGGATCGACGACTACATCCGCGGCGAGGTCCGATTCGACCACGAGTCCATCGAAGACTTCGTGGTGGCGCGCTCGGACGGCAGTCCGACATACAACCTCGCCGCCGCGGTCGACGACATGGAGATGGGCATCACCCACGTTCTGCGCGGCGAGGATCACCTGTCGAACACTCCGAAACAAGTACTGGTGATCCAGGCGCTGGGCGGTACCGCCCCCGAGTACGTGCACATGCCGCTGATCGCGGGCCCCGACAAGAAGCGCCTCAGCAAGCGTCACGGAGCGGCTTCCACCGAAGAGCTTCGCGACGACGGCTTCATCCCGAAGACGGTCATCAACTCCCTTGCCCTGCTCGGTTGGAGCTACGACGACAAGACGACCATGTTCACGCCCGACGAGCTGATCGAGAAGTTCGACGTTGCGCGCATCAGCAAGAGCCCGGCGGTCTTCGACATCCAGAAGCTGAAGAAGATGAACGGCCGTTACCTGCGGCTCATGAAAGACGACGAGTTCACCGAGACCCTCCTCGAGTACCTGGAGCTCAGCGGCTACCTGCAGCAGAAGGGCGAGGGGGCCGAGGAGATCGTGTGCGCGGTCGCGCCGGCGATCAAGCGGAAGATCAGTACCCTCGCCGAGTACGACGAGCTGGCCGGCTGGCTGCACGGCCCGCTCGAGATGGACCCCGAGGCGTGGGAGGTCATCGAGCAAGACCTCAAGCACTCGATCCAGGTGATCGGGGCGGGGATGGGGCGCTTGGAGCGCACCGACCCATTCGATGTCGAGCACATTCGGGAAGACCTGTCCGACGAGCTTCACATCCTCGGCGAGGCCGCCCGCGATTTCCTGGAGCCCCAGCGCATCGCGATCACCGGCCGCACGATCTCGACCGGCATCTACGAGAGCCTGGCGATACTCGGCAAGGACGAGGCCTTGCGCCGCTATCGACTGACCATGGGCCGGCTGGCCGAGCTGTGGGCCGACGCCTGATCGAGGTCTATCCGGCGCGCGCCCTGGTGCTCGGCGGCGCGACGATGCTCGCCCTCTTCGGGGTCGTCGCCTTCATCTTTCGGCGCGTCGACGTGGCAAATGACCAGCTCTCGGTCGTCGGTGGGTTCTTCGCCTACGGGTTCATCGCATTCGCGGCGCTCGTCGGGCTGCTCGCCTGGCGAGGAAAGGACGTGCGTGATGCCCACACCGTGGCGGATCGTTTCCTCGCCGATCACGCAACCGTGGGCCGCACCATCGGCAAGCCGGTCGACGTGCGCCTGAGGCCGGCGCGCACCGCTCGGTCCGCCAACGGCGCCCGCCTAACCATCCCCGCCGAGGTGGGTGGCCCGCTCGCCGAAGGTACCGCTGAGGCGATCGTCGAGCGCGAAGGCGAGCAGTGGCGCGTCGTGGGTGGCGACCTCGAGGTCGACGATCATCACTTCGCGCTCGTGGCGGACTAGCCCGGTGCGTTAGGGGCCGACCGGGCGAGCGCTAGAATCCGGGCCGGCCCGGGACGTGGCGCAGCTTGGTAGCGCACCTGCTTTGGGAGCAGGGGGTCGTCGGTTCAAATCCGACCGTCCCGATTCGGTTGCCTCAACGCACCCTTAACGTGGGCGAAGCCCTTCCGCCAGCAGACCACGGAGCCGGCGAAGCAGGCTGGAGGCGGCGGTTCCCGGCCGTTGCACTCGATTGCTTCTGGGCCGTAGGCGGCGAATCCCCCGCCTACAGGCCCTAGCATCGGGCTTCGCTGGTGCGGCCTGGCCTTAGTCGTCGGTAAGGAGCGCCTCCAGCCCAGGAGCAGCGCGCACGGGGGTGAACTCCCGCACCTCGTACTCGGCCGCCCCCGACTGGTGGAACGGGTCCTCCCGGATCATCCCCCATATCTCTTCGGCGCTCTCGGCGCGTGCGAGGATCATGCCGCCGATCAGCGGGACCTCGCGGGCCGTCATCAGGATGCGGCCGGCATCGGCGTGCGAGGTTATCCAGGCCCGGTGCGCGTCGAGCATCTCGTCGACTTCCTCGATGGGCTTGGTGTAGCGGGCGAGTAACACGAACACCGCGACCTCCGTCGCTAGTCGATGGGCTCCCACACGAGTTGGGCCACCTCGAGCACGAAGTCGATCTTGGCGCCCACGATGCCCCGCGGATCGCCGGTGCCCTCGCGGGGTCGCATCTCTCCGGTGCCGACGCACACGACGTCGTTTAGCCACTCGTAGCGCTCGTCCCCGCACACATGGGTGCCGGAAACGACGATCTGGCGCCTGCCCGGCGGGTAGGGGCGTGCAAAGCCACGCCAGTCGAAGATTATCGTCGCACCGTCGCTGGTGGTGATCGCGCCCTGGATGTTGGGCGTGGCGTTCTTGTCCACCCGCGAGCGGGGGTGATTGGCTCCGCGCAGGCGCCCGGAGATGCGCCCGGTCACCTCTCCCTCGGCGACAAAGAAGTAGTGGCCCTCGCTTCCGGACTCACCCTCCAGCACCGTGCCGTGGCCGCCCTCCGGATAGTGGAAGACCGCTCTGTACAGCGGCTCGAGTCTCACTCGGGTCATCGTACCGCTGACGCTCGTCTCTGTGCGGTCGCACCACGGCCTCAGCCGGCCTTTCGCTCGGCCGCACCCTGACGGCACGAACGGGGCGCTGCGTGATCGCCTCCATCCGTATCGGTCAACGCATGTGCTGCGCACCGACGCTGCCCTACCCTCTTCTGACGC
Source organism: Thermoleophilia bacterium (assembly GCA_029861485.1). Taxonomy (GTDB): domain Bacteria; phylum Actinomycetota; class Thermoleophilia; order Miltoncostaeales; family Miltoncostaeaceae; genus CAMYIK01. Next base: position 2,965 of record JAOTZF010000164.1, read on the forward strand.
CATCAGGCTCCTCGTCGGTTCACGGCCACGGGCGACCTGTTCATCGGTTGGGCCCGCTGGGAGACTTCTGACCGAGGTCGATCGTCATAGTTGGCGGCGGCAGCCGACCAGGATCGCATTGAGGCCATCCGACATCTCCAACACGCGACTCGTTGCTGTGGCCGGCAGGTTCACTGCGGTGAGAAGCGCTCTGACCACCGGTCCGGTTTGCTGAACGCCAGCGCGAATCCCCCGGGGCTTCGATGAACTTCCACCGCAAGCTCATTCCGCCTGATCCGCGCACGGTGGGGAAGGATCCCGACTACAGGTACACCCTCGCGAACGAGCGCACGTTTCTCGCGTGGATTCGCACGGCCCTCGCCCTGGCCGCAGGCGGGCTGGCGGCCATCAGCCTCATTCCCGACTTCTACGGGGCCGAGCCGCTCGGCCTCGCCTTGCTCGTCCTGAGCCTCGTGACGGCCGCCGGCGCGTACCGCCGCTGGGCGCTCAGCGAAGCCGCGATGAGGCTCGGGCAGCCGCTACCGCCATCATCACTCCCGAAGGTGATCACCGCCGCCGCGGCGCTGGTCGCGGTCGCGGTGGCCGTGCTCTTCATCCTCGACCAGGCATGAGCGCGCGCAGTCGCCCTGAGGGGGAATTCGAGGCCGGCCTGCAGCACGAGCGCACCTCCCTCGCCTGGGAGCGCGTGGCCGTGAGCATGATGATCGTGGGCATCTTGCTCGCTCGCTTCGCGGCCGTCGACGGGCACCTCGCGATCGCCGGGGTCGGGCTGTTGCAGACCGTCTTCGGCGGCGGCGTACTGGTTTGGGCGGGCTGGAACTACGAAGAGCTCCACGGTCCGCGAGGCCCCCACCTCGGTCTGGCCCGTCCCGGTGCCGCCCACCTGGTGGGAGCCTCTACCGTCGCATTCACCGGCACCGTGCTGCTGCTCGCGACGCTCGTCGTGGTGTCGCGGTAGGCCTGTCTGCCTCGTTGAAGCGCGCAATCGCAACCGACTCGTCGGCGACGCTCGTAGTGGAGAGCAGACCAGCCAGCAGAAGGTTTTCGAAATGGGTGCCGACGCGAAGCAAAAGGCCATGGAAAGAGCGGTCTCCGACTACCTCGCGGTATCGCGCAATCGCGACTCCTTCGCCTCAGTCGAGGAATACGAGCAGGCCGAGGATCGGGCCTGGCAGTCCATCGCTGCGGCAATCGAGGACCTCGGCCGTGGCGATGCGCACGGCATCATCGGGCCGGTCCTCGAGAGGCGCTAAGTGGCCGGCCGAATCGCCTGATGATGCCGCGTTGCCACGGGTCGATCTCTGGTGCATTGGGGCGAGTACTACGGTTCTGGTGAGGCCTCGACCCTGGAAGCGTTTCTCTCGTCGAGACGCGGCCTCAGTCGGCCATGTCGAGAATCCGAGTAGACGCCCGTCGTGATCTCGCAGCAGCTCCGGGCGAGGAGCGTCGTGCAATACGGCTCGCTTCGCGGCCTCGTTTTCGGTGGGTTGACGGCGTCGCGAGTGGACCTGACTCAGGCGTCCACGGTTGGCGC
>JAOTZF010000165.1 GCA_029861485.1 Thermoleophilia bacterium
CGCACGAGATCGCGGCGCCGATCGTGCTGGACGATGCGGTCGCCGACCACGCACTGGGCGAGATCCTTGTCTGGCGTGGCGATGAGCACCCGCGTCACGCGCTCATCCGCTGCGGCTCGCGAGGCCGCTGTGGCGAGGGCGTCATCGGCCTCGTAGTCGACCATCGGCCAGACGGCCACCCCGAGCGCCCCCAACGCGCGCTCCAGCACGGGGAACTGGCTGAGGAGGTCGGGGTCGATTCCGTTGCCGGTCTTGTAGCCGGGAAAGGCATCGTTGCGGAACGATTCGATGACATGGTCGGTGGCTACGCCGACGTGTGTCGAGCCGGCCTCCAGCATCCCCAGAATCGCGCGCATGACGGCGCGTGCGGCGCCCACCTCCCCGCCGCTCGTACGATGCCGGGGCACCGCATAGAAGTACCTGAACAGCTCGTAGGTGCCGTCAACTAGGTGAACCTGCATTGAGCGCACGAGGCTAACGGTCGGCGAGCGCGAGCGATAGACCCGCGGCGCCCCCGCCGTGAGCGGCGGGAATCTTCGCGAAACCCTCGAACGTTCCCGGAAGCTGGCGCACGACGAAGACTTCAGGGTTCAATGACGAACTCCGCCGCCCCCGACGACCGAAGGGATCCCCGCAATGCCGACACCCCAGGGCTCCCGCCACTCCGCAAGTGGCCGTAACGACGACTGGGAACGCTTCCGCTCCGGGCGCCGGAGGTGCTTCGCCGCACGCGCTCGCGTCGCAGAGCTCTATCGCACCGGGGCGAGCTGGGGCCTTCAAACGACTGAGCCGGCCGAAGGCGGCGAACACAGCGGCGCCCTCTCCGCCGGTAGGTTCGCATACGCGAGGGCGACCGGCCCGGCCACGGACCGGTCGCGCTCAGGCCCGCGAGCGGACTAGACGATGCGATTGCCCGCCTAAAGGCGGGTCTTCGGCCGGCCGATGCTCCTGTGAGTACGGAGGCCGATATGGGAACAGAACCAGAACAGTCGCCCAATGAGCAGGAGACTCCGGATCCGGCTGCGCAGGCGGCTGCAGAGTCCGCCGCGACCCTCGCCCATGCCGAGGCGATTCCCGACTCCGGGGTGTCGCGGCAGGAGTTGCTCGCCGAGCTCGAGGCCACCCGCCGCGAGCGCAACGAGGCCTTCGCCGAGGTCGAGTCCTGGCGCCAGGGCAGCCTGATCGCCGCGGCTCTCGCCGTCGCTGGCGTTCTCATCTTCTTCTGGCCTTTCTAGGCCCGTGCAGGCGTGAGCATCTGCTCAGAAGATGCGTAGGCCTCTTTCGGGGTAGCGGCCCCGAGCAGCTTCAGATCACGCTGACCAGCATCGGCGAGCTGCTCGTCGAGCCGGAGCGGCCAGAGATCGTCTGGCTGCGTCCGCGCCGCATCCGGAGCGCTGGGGTTTACCGTCAGATTGGCGCTTTTACATCCTTCCAATAGCCTGGCACACCCCCATCGCCGATTATCGAGCTCACCCACGAGGGGCGCTCGGATGCGAGCTCGAGAAAGCTCCGCCACACGCCTGAGACCGGAGTTTGAGCAATGGCGAGCCTTCCCCCGAAGAACGCCGCGGCCCCGGATCCCGACCCGCTCGACGGGTCGATTCGGACCAGCGCGCGCCGTCTGATGCGGGGGCGCGCCACGCCCGAGGCCGAGAGCCTCGGCGCAACCCGGCCCCACACGCCCGACGGCACCACCGAGGTGATGGCTGCCCGGATCGACGGCCTCCCACACGAGCGAACCTTCGTCTCGGACGAGGCCGGTCCGCCGATCATGATCCGCCGGGCAGTAACGCCACGACCGGGTCAGAGCGTCGCCCCGGCGTCGCTGGTCAAGCTCGTCGAGAAGTCGGCGCGCCCAACCGAGCGCGTGCGGGTGAACTCCCTGCGGCGGCGCCTCGAAGAGCGGCGTCGGGCGATCACCCGCCGCTCTCAGGCCCGGCAGAGCTCAACGCGGCTGCTTCCGTCTAATGCCGAACCGGTCCCCTCGCCCGAACCGGAGCCCGCTACGCCCGTCGCTGCGACGCCCACCGAGAAGCAAGCCGCGTCCGAGCCGCGGCGCGAACCCCGGCCGAAGGCGAAGGCCGCGCCGCCGCCGCCCCCAGCGCCCTCACACGCATTCCGCACGGAAGCAGAGACGAGCGAGGAATCGCTTGAGCTCGCGCGGCATCGCAGCGAGGTCGCGGACCTGCGTGGCCAGCTGCGCCAGGCGCTCGCAGAGGTGGACTTCTGGCGCCGGAGCATGCTGCTGTCGCTGCTCATTGCCGGTGGCGCTGCCGCAGCGTTCTTCTGGCCTTTCTGAGTCGCCGCAGCCCATTGCCCGAGCGAGGCGTTGGCCCTAGCGTGGCGGTGAAAGACCGAGCAGGAGCAGACATGGCCGTCAACGCAATTCCTGACACGTACCCGCGGCTAACGCCTTACCTGTGCGTCGACGGCGCGCGGGAGGCCATCGCGTTCTACTCCGAGGTCTTCGGCGCCACTGAGCGCATGCGCATGGGGCCGCCCGATGGGCCGGTGGGACATGCCGAGCTTCAGATCGGTGACGGGGTGATCATGATCTCGGATGAATGGCCCGAGGCCGGCGTAGTCGGACCGAAGACGCTCGGCGGCACTCCGGTGAGCGTGAATGTCTATGTCGAGGATGTGGACGCGACGTTCACGACCGCTATCGCCGCAGGCGCCACCGAGCTCCATCCTGTAGAGGACAAGTTCTGGGGTGACCGCACGGGCCAGTTTCTCGACCCATTCGGCCACAAGTGGAGCGTCGCCACGCATATCGAGGACGTGCCGCTCGAGGAGATCGACCGCCGCGCGAAGCAGATGTTCGGCGCCTAGAGGCCCATGGCGACGCGCGCCACGCGCGCACCCACCGTGCGCCCGGTCGTCGTCGAGACCCCACCGGAGTCGTAGGTCAGCACCACGGCGATCTTGGGACCCGACGGGGTGAAGATCACACCCGCTCCGTGGCGCGCCGCGCGGAGCCAGCCGTTCTTCTGGGCAATCGGGGTGCCGCGTGGCGTGCCGCCCGCAAGCAGGCTACGGTTCTCCAGTCTTTGCTCAGACCCGAGCATCCAGCCGAGCCCGAGGCGCGCCTGCTGAACGGTGAGGCCGCTCTCGCGCCGCGCCTGCACGCTTCCGGCTGCGGCCGCCGTGAAGGAGAACAGCATGTGGGCGAGGTCCTGCGCCGTGGTCACCCTGCGCGATATCAGCGGCGGCTGCACGTCGACCCCCGTCAGAGGGAGCCGCGGCTGCAGCGCGGTGCCGACGATGTACCCGCCGGTGAAGGTGCTCTGGCGCGCTCCCAGCCGTCGCAGTCCGCGCTCCACGAAGGCGCTACCGCCCAGGCGCGTGAGCAGGCGGTTGGTCGCGAGGTTCGACGACCAGCGGGTCATTGCGCGCAGGTCGTAGTAGTGAGGCGATCTTTGAGGCCGCGCGCCGAGGCGACGCAAGCCGCTCGCCAGCATGCCGAGCTTCACCGTGGAGGCCGCGGGGAAACGGGCGCCGGCGTTGGCGGCTCCGGCCGTACCCGTGGCAAGGTCCTGAACCCAGGCTGCGCCGAATCTCGCACCCGGTGTGAGCGCCGCGGCCGCCCGAGCTGAGGCGGCCGCGTCGATCGTGGTGGCAGGTACGACCGTGCGCGCGCTGGCGGGCAGCAACCGGACGCCATTCGCCCTGGCACCACCCACCGTACGATCGCCGCGCAGGAATTGTATGCGCAGGGAGTAGCGGCCCGGCGGGGCGTCCAGTGAGAACCGGACCTTCCCGCGCCGCACCCGCCGAGTGACCGTCGGGCGGCCGGCCACGAGCAGCCGCGCCGTTCGCGCCCGGGCGGGAGCGCGTAGGACGATCGGGCCATAGAAGGCCTGCTCGGAGGCCGGGCTCATCACCGGCGAGCGACCAGCCCTGCCGCGCCCTCGCCCCTGACACGCGGCGCGCGCGCGAGTGATCCGCCGCTTCGCGGACGTCGCAGCCCGCCTCCCGGCGTTGGTGATCGACGAACTCGGCCGATCCACTCCCTCGGCCTCCCTCACCCGACCGCGCGCGTAGGCCAGGGATGCCGACAGCAGCGCGCCGCATTCACGACTCACGGGAGTCGCAGCTCGGGCGGCTTCCTCGAAATCACGCGCTCCGTCATAGAGCGCCTGAACGGCGGTGGGGCTCTTGCCCGCTGCTCGCGCGGCCAGCGCATCTACCCCGGCGACCCGTTGGTCGGCGGCGCGCGTGAGCTGAGCGTCGCCTGCGGCCGCCACGCCCGGCCACGCGATGGCCGAGCACGCGGCAAGCGATCCGATGAAGAGGCGACTCATCGCGCCGACGGTAGCAACGCCCCGAGAAAGACCAGGCCCCGCCGGGACGGGGCCATTGGGGTTGGTGGGTATCGGTGTGAGCGACTACCCCACGTCACGGCCGCGGGCGAAGCACCCCCACGACCTTCTTGGCGCCCGAGCGCTTGACGTTGCGGGCGTTGGACATCGCGACGATCCGCTCGATTGCAG
>JAOTZF010000166.1 GCA_029861485.1 Thermoleophilia bacterium
CCGCAACGGCTGCGTACGCTTGCTGCCGTCCCGGTAGATGGCGACGGCCTTGAGGCCTTCCTCGTGGCCGAGCAGATAGATCCGCTCGATGTCCTCGATGGTCGCCTCGTTCGGCATGTTGACCGTCTTGGAGATCGCGCCGCTGATGAAGGGCTGCACTGCACCCATCATTCGGACGTGCCCCTCCGGCGCGATCGAGCGCTCACCGTTCACCGCCTTGAACGCGCAGTCGAACACCGGCAGGTGCGCGTCGCTCAGCTCGGAGCCCTCGATGGTGTCGTGCTCCATGATGTGGTCGCCGATCGAGGCGATCTGCTCGTCGGTGTAGCCGAGTCGCCTCAGCGCTCGAGGCACCGTGCCGTTGACCAGCTTCATGTTGCCGCCACCGGCGAGAGTCTTGTAGGAGACCAGCGCGATGCCCGGCTCGATGCCCGTCGTGTCGCAGTCCATCAGGAAGCCGATGGTTCCGGTGGGAGCGAGTACCGACATCTGCGCGTTCCGATACCCCGCGGCACTCGGGCCCGTCTGGCCGAGCTCGACCGCGCGTCGGCCGTCGTCGTCCGCAGCCTCCCTCACCGCGGCAGACGATGCGAAGTCCTGGATGTCCTTGACCGCCTCGGAGTGCATGCGCACGACCCGGTCCTGGGCCTCCTTGTCCGCCGCATAGCCGTCGTAGGAACCGACCCGAGCCGCGATCTCCGCGCTGCGCCCGTACGCCCGGTTCTGCATCAAGGCGGTGATGGACGCCGCCATCGCACGCCCCTCGTCGGAGTCGTAGGGGATCCCGCGGTTCATCAACAGAGCGCCGACGTTGGCGTAGCCCAGACCCAGCTGGCGATACGCCCGGGCCGTGTCGCCGATGCGTTTGATCGGGTACGACGCGGGAGTCACCGCGATCTCCATCGCCAGGATCATCACGTCGACCGCGTGGCGGAAGTCGTCGACCAGGAACTCCCCGTCTTCGCCGACGAACTTCATCAGGTTGATGCTGGCCAGGTTGCACGCGGAGTCGTCCAGGTGCATGTACTCCGAGCACGGGTTGGAGCCATTGATGCGGCCCGCGTTCGGGGAGGTGTGCCAGTGCTGAATCGTCGTGTCGTACTGCATGCCGGGGTCCCCGCAGCGCCAGGCGGCGTCGGCGATCTCGTGCATGAGCTCCCGGGCCTTGACCGTCGAGCGGACATCGCCGTCCTTGACGTTCCGAAGCTCCCAGTCGGCGCCTTTCTCATAAGCGGCGAAGAAGTCATCGCCGAGGCGCACCGAGTTGTTGGCGTTCTGGAACTGCACCGACCGCCAGGCCTCGCCGTTCAGGCTCATGTCGTAGCCTTTGTCGCCGAGGGCGTAGGCCTTCTCCTCCTCGTTGGCCTTGCACCAGATGAACTCCTTGATGTCCGGGTGGTCGCCGTTGAGGATCACCATCTTGGCCGCCCGCCGGGTGCCGCCGCCAGACTTGATCGAGCCGGCGCCAGAGTCGGCCCAGCGCATGAAGCTGACCGGACCGGAGGCCTCACCGCCGGCTGAGAGCGCCTCACCGTCGGCACGCAGCTTGGAGAGGTTGGTGCCGGCGCCCGAGCCACCGCGGAAGATCTCCGACTCCGCGGCGATCCACTCCTGGATCGAGCCCATCGTGTCGTCCACTCCGAGGATGAAGCACGCGCTCACCTGACCCATCCACGGCTCGCCGGCATCGATTGGGGGCTCGTCCAGGTCCAGCACGCTGTCACCGGAGGTGCGCCGGCGCTCCTCGACTCCGGTGTTGAACCAGACCGGGGAGTTGAACGCCGCGCGCTGGGTAACCAACAGCGCGCGGAGCTCCTGCGCAAAGGTCTCGCGCTGCACGCCGTCGGCGAAGTAGCCGAACTTCTCTCCGTAGTGGGCGTAGGTCTCGACGACCCGGTCGATCATGGTCTTGACCGAGCGCTCGCGCTTGGGCGAGTCCATCGGGTAGCGGAAGTACTTGGAGGCGGCGATCTGCGCGGCGGTCTGCGACCAGGCGGCCGGGACCTCGACGCCGCGCTGCTGGAACGCGAGCCCACCGCTGGCGTAATCCGGGATCTCGATGTCGCGGATCTCCCAATCCACGGCGTCGTAGGGATGCACCTCGGACGACGAGAACCGGCGCTCCAGCCGGATCGGCTGGCTCCCATCAACCTGCCCCTCGTCCATTCGGATCTCATCGAGCGCATCTGTCGCCATCAAGCGTTCTCCTTCTGCGAATTCGAGGGGCTGGAATGGGAGGTCGCCCCAACGAACGGAGCGGTGGACATGAATCCCTGGAAGAGCTGATCGTCGAGAGCCGGCTGGCCCTCGATCATCGGCGGCTCCAACTCGAGGCCGGCGAGCTCCTCGCCGAACTCGTCGAGGTTGGAGAACTGGCGGTACACCGAGGCGAAGCGCACGTACGCCACCTGGTCGATCCTCTTCAGACGTCGCAGGGCCAGATCCCCGATCGCAGCCGAAGGGATCTCACCGGTCAGGTCACTGCGGAGGTCGGTCTCGATGTCGCTCACCGCGGCCTCGAGCACCGCCGTCGCCACCTCGCGCTTGTGACATGCGCGCTGGAGCCCGGCGAGCAACTTGGCACGATCAAACGGCTGGCGCTCCCCCGAGCTCTTGACGACCACAAGCGGGGCCTTCTCGATGCACTCGTAGGTCGTGAACCGGTGTCCGCAGCTGCGGCACTCCCGGCGTCTGCGGATGGCATCCTTGGCCTCCGAAGGCCGGGACTCGAGCACGCGGTGCTCCGAATGGGCGCATAGTGGGCAGTTCACTTTGAACGCTATCCCTGGTGTGGTGTCAGAGGGTCCCGCACTACATTCAGCGCGATGGGCCAGGATCCTCCCACATGTGACCAACGGCGCAAAGTAGTTGCGCCCGGGTGGCCACGCCAATCTCCCCGCTCCGTGCGGGGAGATTCCGGTATCGGCTCGGAGCGCCCCTCGGGCGCCCTCGTCGCTCAGCGGATCAGTCGAGGAACTTCAGGTTGCCCGGAGGCCAGTAGGTGACCTCGGCCTGGCCGATCACGTTGTCGCGCGGCACGAAGGGATCTGGCGACCATTGATGCGAGTCGCAGGAGCCGGAGCGGTTGTCGCCGAGCACGAGAAGATGATCGTTGGGCACCCGCTCCCACCGCTTCTCGTAGTCGGGCGGGATGACGTTCTGCACGACGAACTTCTCCCCGTTCACGAACGTGGCGTTGCCCTTGACCTCGACCTGATCGCCGGGCAGACCGATGACCCGCTTCACGAAGGGGATGTCGCCCTGGGTGTCTCCGCACGTGCGCGTCGCCGACGGCGTCGGCTCGAAGACGATGATGTCCCCACGCTCCACCTCCCTCACGCGATAGATGACGCGGTTCGCGATGATGCGGTCGTGGGCGACGATCGTCGGCTTCATCGACTCGGTCGGGATCTCGTACGGCTTGGCGACGGAGGCCTGGATCACGAACGCCAGCGCGACCGCGACGGCCACCGGGAGGATCACGTCCTTGACCAGGCGCCTCACTGCGAAGCCGCCCCGCTGCGCGCCCTCACCAGCAGGCCCGCGCCTACCGCACCAACCGCAGCGATGACCAGCACGATCGCGAGGATCGTGCCGCCGCTACCGCCTTCGTCCACCTCGGGCGAGTCGCCGGTGGCCGGCGGCGTGCCCGCGGGGCACGGGTCCCCTTCCTGGGCGACCACGTTGGCCAGGCGCGCATCCTGGATCGCATCGAGGGTCTCTCCATACTGGGGATCGTCCTCGCCGAGCAGGGTCGTGGCGGCGTCGTACTCGCTCAGGGTGTAGCAGCGGTCGATCTGACCGTTATCGTTGTAGTCGCTGATGACGTCAGCGCCGCCGCCGTGTGCGGTCAACGGGAGAGCCAGGAGCGCCGCGGCGATCGCGACGAGCGGTATGAGAGTGCGAGTCAGGGCGTTCAACGAATGAGCGCACTCGAGACCGCCGGGTCCCGAGGCGTCGCGGATGGTAGCCGTGCGCTCGGGCCCTCACAAGCGCTGGCGTTTCCACAACTCACGGGCCTTCTTGCGCTGACCGCCTGGTGCGGGCTGACGCTCGCAAGCGGTGGCGTCGACGTCGGGATCCCGACCGCCGGCGACGGTGCGGCCGAGTGGACGACCGCGGTCGCGGTGGCGGTGGGGGCCGCGCTCGCGGTCGCCATGATGTGGCGTACGCGCACATCTGCTGTCTGGCGCTCGCTCCCCTTCGGGCTCGCTGCGGGCGGAGCAGCCGGGCTCGCCGGCTGGGCCGGCGTGTCCATCCTCTGGAGTCCCGAGCCGCACCTTGCCTGGATCGAGGCGAACCAACTTGCGCTCGCACTCGTCGGGTTGGTGGTGGCGGCGGCGCTCGCATCCGGCACCGACCGGGCGGGCGGACTGCTCGTGACCGGGCTCGCGATCGCGGGCACGCCCGCGGTGATCATGTCGCTCGCCGTCGAGGCACTGCCGACCCATTTCGGGTCGGATCTCGA
>JAOTZF010000167.1 GCA_029861485.1 Thermoleophilia bacterium
CACGAGAAGCGCCTGCTCGTGCTCGACCCGGATATCGAGATCCGGATACGCCTCGTAGAGATCGCGGAAGGTGACCCCGGGCAGATCTCGGACGGCCTCGATCAGCACCGCGTTCACCCGCGACTTATCGAGCGCGGGATGCGCAAACAGGATCAGGACCGTGGGATCGTCGCTCGGCATGCGTAAGCGAGAACTCTAGCCACGCGCGACAGAGCCACGCCGCTCGGCGATCGACCAGCGCGAATGAGATCGCCCGGCCGCGGCCGGCGCGCACGGCGGCCCACATCCAGAGCACCCACGCCAGCCCCATCACTACCTCGCGGGCGGTGGCGTCGTCGCCGCAGATCGTCAAGCACGACCTTGTGCCCCGCCCGACCGGTCTCGTGATCGGGTCGTTCTTCCACAACTGTCCGACCGTCGACGGCGTCCTCGACGACTGGGCAGAGCGGGCCGCGGGGACCCTCTGGAAGGGCCTGGCTATCGAGGACTAGCCGGGCGGCGTGAAGCCGTGCGCGAGCGCCTCGACGAGGCCGCCCTCGTCGAGCACCGTGACGCCCAGCTTCTCCGCCTTCTCGAGCTTGCTGCCGGAATCGCGACCGGCCACGACGAAGCTCGTCTTCCTGCTGACCGATGAAGTCACCTTGCCCCCGGCCGCGATTACCGCGCGCTTGGCCTGGTCTCGGGTGAACGCGTCGAGTCCGCCGGTCAAGACCACGGTGCAGCCCGCCAAGGGCTTGGGCAGATCGGCGGCGCCCTCCGGTCGCTCCACAGCGACTTGCAGGCCCGCGGCGCGCAAGCGCTCCAGCAGCTCGCGGTTCGCGTCGACGGCGAGGTAGTCGGCGATCGATGCCGCAACGGTCGGACCCACACCGTCGGCGGCGGCGATCTGCGCCTCGTCCGCAGCGAGCAGCGCGTCGAGTGAGGGAAGCACATCGCTGATCGCCTCCGCGGTGACCTCGCCGACGTGCCGGATACCGAGGGCGAACAGCACTCTCGGCCAGGGCACCTTGGTGGAGGCCTCGATGCCACTGAGCAGGTTTGCGACGGAGGTCTCCTTGAAGCCCTCGAGCTCGATGAGCTCCTCGCGCCTGGTATGCAGGTCGTAGATGTCGGCGACATCCTCGACGAGGCCGAGCTCGTTGAACTTCATCAGGGTCTTCTCCCCGAGGCCCTCGATGTCCATCGCTGAGCGCTGGGTGAAGTGGAAGAGGTGCTGCAGGGCTTGTGCTGGACACGAGCCGTTCGGGCACCGGAACTGCACCTCGCCCTCGGGTTGCACCAGCTCGGTGCCGCAGCTCGGACAGTGGGTCGGCATGACGAACTCGCGCTCGCTGCCGTCGCGATCCTGAGTTACCGGTCCGACGACCTGCGGAATCACGTCTCCGGCTCGCTGGACGATGACCGTGTCGCCGATCCTGAGCCCCTTGCGGGCGATGTCCTCCTGATTGTGGAGGGTCGCCATGCTCACTGTGACACCACCCACTTGCACCGGCTCGAGGTTCGCGAAGGGCACGAGGGCGCCGGTGCGGCCGACGTTGACCATGATGTCGCGAAGCTTCGTCGTTGCCGTCGTCGGTGCGAACTTGTAGGCGACCGCCCAGCGCGGAGCCCGACCGACCGATCCCATGCGGTTCTGCAGCTCCAGCGAATCGACCTTCACCACCGCTCCGTCGATGTCGTAGTCGACCTCGCCGCGCCGCTCCTCCCACCGGGCTGCAGCCGAGGCTGCGTCCTCGATCGTGGGCTCGGTGGTGATCTCCGGGTTGACGCGGAACCCGGCTGAGCGGAGCCACTCCAAGACCTCGGTGTGCGTTGCGAGATCGAGCCCGTCGGTGGCGCCGAGCCCGTAGCACCAGATCGACAGCGGTCGCTCGGCGGCCAGCGCGGGGTCCAGTTGGCGAAGGCTTCCCGCGGCCGAGTTACGAGGGTTGGCGAACGTCGGCAGGCCATCGGCGGCACGGCGCGCGTTCAGCTCCCCGAACGCCTCGAGCGGCAAGTAGACCTCCCCTCGCACCTCCACCAGTGCGGGCGAGTTCTCCGGGGCCGTGCGCAGCCGTATGGGGATCGCCTTGATGGTGCGGAGGTTATGAGTGACATCCTCCCCCACCACCCCGTCCCCCCGGGTCGCGCCCTGGGTGAAGATGCCGTCTTCATATATGAGGGAGATGGCGAGGCCGTCGATCTTCGGCTCGACCACGAATCGCAGGTCGCGATCTGAGAGCCCCTCGGCCTCGATCACCTCGCGGGCCCGCCGGTACCAGTCCGCCAGCTCGTCGGCGCCCCGTGCGTTGGCGAGGCTCAGCATCGGCTCGCGGTGGACGACCTCTGCGAACCCCGCGAGAGGCCGGCCGCCGACGCGCTGGGTGGGGCTGTCCGGCGTGAGTAGGTCTGGATGCCTCCCCTCCAGCGCTTGTAGCTCCAGCATCCAGTCGTCGTAGACGAGGTCGTCCACGCTCGGATCGTCGAGCACGTAGTAGCGGTGGTTGGCCTCCTCGATCAGCTCGCGGAGCTCGGCCGCGCGGGATCCGGGGTCGCTCACCGGCGCAGCAGCAGGTCGGCCAACTCCGCCGTGTCATCGACCACCGCGTCAGGACCGAGAGCCGAGAGCGTCTCCCGATCGAAGAAGCCCCAGGTCACGCCGACCGTGATGCATCCGGCGGCCGCGCCCGCCCGCAGGTCGAAGGGCGCGTCGCCCACCATCACGGCGTCCTCGGGACGAGCATCAAGCGCGCGTAGCGCATGGAGTACGGGGTCGGGCGCGGGCTTGTGGCGAACGGTGTCCTCGGTGGTGACGATCACGTCGAAATAGTCGCGCAGCGGAAGGACGGCGAAGGCCAGATCGGCGACCGGCCGCATCTTGCTCGTGACGAGGCCAAGCGGTCGCCCGGCGGCCCGCAGCTCGGCGAGCAGATCGCTCATGCCCGGATACTCTCGGATGAGCTCGGCCGTGTGCCCGTGATTCCACTCCCGGTAGACGCGCAGCAACTCGTCGGCGTGCTCCTCGGAGAACGCCCTCATCTGATCGCTGAGGGGCAGACCGACCCGCGCGACCAGCTCCCGATCGCTCAGCTCGACTCCGAGCACCTGCCGCGTGGCGTGGCGGTGCGACTCCCGGATCAGCTCGACGGTATCGACCACGGTGCCGTCAAAGTCGAACAGCACCGGCCCTGCGGCAGCATCCAGACTCAGCGCGCGCCCTTCGGCATGGGGTCGGGCAATCCCGCTCGCTCCAGCCGCTCCAGCGCGGCGAAGTCCGTCAGCTCGAAATGCATTGGGGTCACCGAGATGTAGCCGTCGTTGAGCGCCATCAGATCCGTGCCCTCGTCCGAGGCGAAGCCCGGCCTGCTCTCGTAGATCAAGTAGCGGGGTCCACGCTCGTCCTCGAAGTCCAGCTCGAGCACATCGTTGTAGATGCGTTTGCCGAGCCGTGTCGCGCGCACGCCCTTGATCTCGCCACGGGGAGCGTTGACGTTGAGCACGGTGGCGCTCGGCACGGCATCGGTTCCGAGCAATGGCAGCAGCTCGGCCACGAACTCGGCGAGCGGCGCGAAGTCGACGCTCGCGCCCATCTCCTCGTTCCAGGGCGCGGTCAGGTGCTGCGAGACGGCGATGCCGCTCCACCCCTGTACGATGCCCTCGAGCGCGGCGCCGACGGTGCCCGAGTAGGTCACGTCATCTCCCGCGTTGATGCCCAGGTTGATCCCACTGACGACGACGTCCGGAATCACCCCGCCGAGCTCCAAAGCGGCGAACCTGACGCAGTCGACCGGATTGCCGTCGACGGCCAAGGCCGGCGAGCCGTCGGCGAGCTCGACCCGCTCGACGAGCATGCTCCGACTGACGGTCAGCGCGCGGCTTATGCCGCTGCGGTTCGACGATGGCGCGATGACGGTGACTTGCGCGACTCGCTCGATGGCCAGCTTGAGGGCAAGGAGTCCCGCCGAGTCGTAGCCATCGTCATTGGTGATGAGAACGTTTGCCATGGGTCAGCGCGTCGAGCCCGGTCGATCATAGGTCACGCCCACCAGGGTCAGCGGATGCGCGGGAGCGGTTGGACCGGCGGCACCCCGAGGCGCCCCGTCGAGCAGCGCGGCGTAGCGTTCCTGCGACCATGCACCGCGACCGACCAGCAGCTGCGTGCCGACCAGGACTCGGACCATATGGCGCAGGAAGGCGTCGGCCTCGATCACGAAGACGAGCTCGTCGCCGCGCTCGATCCAGTGGCAATCGATGACCGTGCGATCGAAGAACACGTGCAAGGTCTGGGTCGGCGTGAATGCGCGAAAGTCGTGTTGGCCTTCGGTTGCACGGGCCACTGCGCGGAGCGCAGCGAGGTCGAGCGGGGTGGGGTGGAACAGCACGCGGCCCCGGCGCAACGCCGAGCGCGGCCCTGGCAGGACGCGGTACTCGTAGCGGCGCCCTCTCGCCGCGAAGCGGGCGTTGAAATCGTCTGGCGCGGTCGTG
>JAOTZF010000009.1 GCA_029861485.1 Thermoleophilia bacterium
CGTGAAGAGGGGCGCGTGCATGGCGACCTGCACCGGGAGGTCGCCCAACATCTCGCCTCCGGGCCCGTTCGGGTCATCAACGCGACCGGCGTGATCCTGAACACGAATCTCGGCCGAGCGCCGCTGCCGGATCGGGCGGTGGCCGCCATGGTGGATGCGGCCGGTTATGCGGCCATCGAGTGGGATCTGACGAGCGGCGATCGAGGATCGCGCGACGACCACCTCGAGCCTCTGCTGCGCGAGCTCACCGGAGCCGAGGCCGGTATCGCCGTCAACACGAATGCCGGAGGTGTCCTTCTGGCGCTCGCAGCGACCGCCTCGCCCGGCCAGGTGCTCGTATCGCGGGGGCAGCTGATCGAGATCGGCGGCGGCTTTCGTGTGCCCGAGATCCTGGAGACATCCGGCTGCCGGCTGGTCGAGGTCGGCACGACAAACAAGACCCGCATCGACGACTATGCGCGGGCGCGCGGCCCCGAGACGACCGCTCTGCTGAGGGTGCATCCGGCGAACTTCACCATGGGGGGCTTCGTCGAGTCGGCATCCCTCCGAGAGATGGTGGCGCTTGCAGGAGAGCATGGCCTGTCCGTCATCGACGACCTCGGTAGCGGGCTCCTGTGTCGCGACGACCTGGGGGTCGACGAGCCGAGCGCACGGGACAGCGTGGCCGCCGGGGCCGATCTCGTCTGTTTCAGTGCGGACAAGCTCTTAGGCGGCCCCCAGGCCGGCATCGTGGTCGGCCGAGCAGGGGCGATCGACGCGCTTCGGCGCCACCCGCTCGCGCGGGCTCTGCGTCTGGACAAGCTCCGGGTGGCCGCTCTTCGGGCGACTCTGCAGCTACACCGCGATCCCGCCGAGGCCGAGCAGGGCATTCCGGCTGTGAAGGCCCTTGCGGAGGATGTCGAGGCTCGGCGCGCGCGGGCCGCCGCCCTGGCACGCGTCGCGGGGTGGGAGGTGGTGCCCACCGTGGCGCGAGTCGGGGGAGGAGCCCTGCCCGGCCATGAGATCCCGAGTTTCGCGGTCGCGGTTCCCGGCGACCCGGAGGAGGCCGCCCGTCGGCTCCGTGGACTCGACCCGCCTGTCGCCGGCCGCATCAGCGGCGGCAGGCTGCTCATCGACGTTGCGGCGCTCACCGTCGCCGAGGTCGATGAGCTCGGGCAGCTGCTTCGTTCCACCTGATGCGGTCCCTGCAACCAGCGCTCACCATCGCGACCGCCGGGCACATCGACCACGGCAAGACCGCGCTGGTTCGCGCGCTCACCGGACACGACACCGATCGCCTGCCCCAGGAGAAGCGGCGTGGAATGAGCATCGAGCCGGGCTTTGCGCCGCTCGACATCCCCGGCGCACCACCCATCAGCATCGTCGACGTGCCCGGCCACGAGCGTTTCGTGCGTCACATGGTTGCGGGCGCGAGCGGCGTGGATGCCTTCCTGCTCTGCGTCGCGGCCGACGACGGGGTGATGCCCCAGACGCGCGAGCACCTGTTGGTGCTGGAGCTGCTAGGGGTGCAGCGGGGGATCGTCGCCATTACCAAGACCGACCGCGCCGATCCCATCGCCGCGCGCCGGCACGTGCGCGAGCTGCTCGGTGACGGCCTGTCGGTGACCGAGGTCTGCGCACCGACCGGAGACGGCATCACCGCAGCGAAGGAGGCGCTCCGCCAGCTCGCGACGGAGCTCGTCCGGCGCCCATCATCGGGACCCAGCCGCCTGTTCGTGGACCGCGCGTTCACCCTCTCCGGAGCCGGGACCGTCGTGACGGGAACGCTTTGGGGGGCACCACTGCGGTCCGGCGACACGCTGCGCATCGAGCCCGGAGGTCGCCGAGTCCGCATTCGCGGGCTCCAGGTCCATGGCAGCGCACGGGAGGTGGTTGAGGCCGGGCGGGTTGCCGCGAACCTGGCCGGCGCATCACCGGAGGAGGTCTCGCGGGGCGCGTGTCTGGTGGCCGCCGACGCTGAGGTAGTGGCGACCGGCGTACTTCAGGCGCGGCTCGACTGGCGAGGCGCCGACGGCGGCGTTCTCAGGACCCGGAGGCGCTTGCAGCTGTTCCTCGGCACGGCCGAGACCTCTGCTCGATGCCGCTTGCCGGCGTCGTGCCCGATTCCGGCGGGCGAGACCGGCGCCGCCGAGCTTCAGCTGCAGAGGCCGGTGCCCGCGCGCGCCGGAGACCGCTTCGTGCTGCGCGAAGGCGCCCGAACCGTCGGAGGCGGGACCGTGACCGGGTTGGCGCGCCGCGGTGCTCCCGCCGCACGCGTCGACTCCGGCGCCCACAGCACCCCTGCGGTCCCGCCAGCACTCCTTCGGGCCATTGGGAGGGAGCTCGCCGAGCGGGGGCTCTCGGGCGCGAGCCCGCCCCGTCTTGCGACCGCGACCGGCGCGACTGAGCGTCCAATCGGCCGCGCGGTGCGGCAGTTGATCGCACGGGGCGACGCGGTGCGAGTTGGCGACCGTCTCGTTGACTCAGCGACGCTCGAGGCGGCAGTCGGCGCGGCGCGTGAGCAGATGCTTGCGAGGCCCGCGACCCTGGCGGATCTCGGCGCCCTGTGGGGGGTCGGACGCGATCGTGTGGTGGACATCGCGGAGTTCATGGACGCCCGTGGCTTCAGCCAACGACAGGGAAATGCGCGAATCGCCGGTCCTCGACGGTTCGCCGGCGACAGCTGAGCCCGCTGAGTCTGCCGAACTGAGTGTTACCGTGGCTCGCCGTGGATCTTGCGGCTCGGATCATGCTCGCGGCGATCTTGCTCTGGGCGTCGGCGGCGAAGGCGCGCGGTTTCACGCCCTTCCGCACGGCCCTCGAGGCGTTCGCCGTGCCTGCGGGGCTGAGATCGCCGGTCGCAGCGGGAGTGATCGTAGCCGAGGCGGTGCTGGGGGCGCTCCTACTGGCCGGCGTTGCGACCACCCCGGCGGCCCTGGCGACGGTGGGGCTGTCCGCCGTGTCCGTTGCCGCCCTGCTGCTTGCCCGCTCTCGCGGTCATCGCCGCCTGGCGTGTCGCTGTTTCGGCGGCTCCCGGGACCATGACACCGCGCTGCTGAGCCTGCGGGCGGCGGCGGTTGGTGCGCTTGCCGGTCTCGTGGCGACCGGCACTCCTGCCATCGACCGCGACGGCATCCTGATCGGCGTGGTCATGGTGCTCGGCCTGTGCGTCGGCCTGCTCGCGCTGCTCGTCCTGGCGCTCTACCGCCAGGTCGGCGTACTCTCCCAGCGCCTCGGGCCAGGCACGGCCCTGGAGATCGCCGACGAGGGCCCGGTGCTCAACAGCCCGCCGCCTCCCCTGGAGAATCTGGCCGGCCGCGGCGCCGAGCTGGTCGCCTTCGTGTCGGCGAACTGCCGCCTCTGCCACGAGCTGCTACCGGCCTTCGACGCGCTGGAGGGTGACCACCTCACCGTGCGAGCCATCGAGGAAGGCGAGTCACCCGAGGTGTTCGAGAGCTGGAACGTGCCCGGTACGCCATTCGTCGCCCTGGTGATCGACGGCGTTGTGAGGGCGAAGGGCCTCGTGAACACCTTGGAGCAGCTCGACGGGCTTATCGATCTCGGGAAGGAACGCGCTCGCGGTGCCGCCTGAGCGGAACCTCATCGACCGCCTCGGCCGCGGACTCGCCGACCGTATGGCCTCGAGCACTAGCCGGCGATCGTTCGTCGCGACGGTCGGCGCTGGTCTGCTGGGACTGGTCGGCGCCTCGCGCACCGCGTCCGCGCCCCCGGGGACGGTCCCGGGCACCGAGGTCGTCGGTCGCTGGTTCGGTTTTTGCGGCCACTACTGGACGACCGGGTCGTGCCCGAGTCCTCACCATTTACCGCGCGTCGACTTCGGTGGCTTTCCGGTACGCCCGAGCGATGGCCGCCCCGTCGACAACCTCGGCCGCCTTATCAACGGCGCGGGGGCGCCCGTCGATGAGGATCGCAACCCGCTCACCGATCCGAACGGTGCTGACCTGCCGCCGGCGCCGCGCACGAGGATCTGCGAAGATTGGGTCACCAAAGACCTGGGGACGAAGGCCGTGACCCAGGGCGCGTGGTACCGGTGCTGCGACGGTCAGGTTCGCAAGCTGACCGACTGCTGTATCACCGAGCGTCGCCGGATCAACGGTGACAGCGGTGCGTTGCAGGGCTACTGTGCTCGCGGCCGCTATGTGTTCTGTGTCGTCTACGTCGACACCGGAGTGCCGTGCTGACCGAGCTCGTGATCTGTACGGCGTGCTTCATCGCCGGAGTCTCGGCAGCCTGGTCTCCCTGAGGGTTTTCGATGATCGAAACGATCACCCCCGCCGGGTGTGGGGGCCGCAACCGCTACCTGGTCTCTCTCGCCGCGTTCGCGCTGGCCGCGCTGCTTGCAGCTGCCGCGCTCGGAGCGCTGGTGGGCGCCGTGGGCGGACTGCTGACGCCCTCGGTCGGGATTGTGCTGGCGGCAGCCCTCGCCGTGCTCGGCATCGTCCGGGAGCTCGGAATCGCCCGCATCAGCGTGCCGGAGCTGGGCCGCCAAGTGCCGGAGCGCTGGCGCCGAGAGCTGCCCCTTCCGGTCTGGAGCGCCGGCTACGGCGCCGGCCTTGGCCTTGGCGTGCTGACCCACCAGGTGGTGTTCACCTTCTGGGTCGTCCTGGCGGCCGTGCTGGCTATCGGCGAGCCGGTCGTCGGCGCGATCTGTGTCGCGCTCTTCGGCGCCGGGCGTGCGGTCATGGTCGTCCTGCCCACAATCGGCGCCGATGCGTGGCGTAGGCGCGTTCTCGAGACCATGACGCGCGCGAGGCGGCCTCTTGGCTGGGTGAACGCGCTCACGGTCGCCATGGTCGCGCTGGTGCTCGTCACGCAGCCCGCGCTCGCCATGGACGGTCCCGTGGGAGCCGGTCAGACCGATCCGGCG
The DNA here is from genome assembly GCA_029861485.1 of Thermoleophilia bacterium. Classification (GTDB taxonomy): domain Bacteria; phylum Actinomycetota; class Thermoleophilia; order Miltoncostaeales; family Miltoncostaeaceae; genus CAMYIK01. The sequence continues at coordinate 4,868 of JAOTZF010000009.1, forward strand.
GCCTCGGGCAAGACCGTCGCCCGCACCGTGATCACGAATGGCGAGTCGACGGTGGTCGTGACCGCGCCCCGGCGCAAGCAGATCCGCTTCCCCGGGGCCCGGCACCCCGCCTTGAACTCCCGCCTGCTGGCGTTCACCGATGGGGGCGGCATCAGCGTCGTGGAGTGGGCCAGCGGGCGAGAGGTCTTTCGGATCGACGGGCCGGTGGAGAAGCCGGCCATCGCGTGGCCGTGGATCGCCTATCTGAGAAAGCGCTCGGGATCGACCTCGCTCGAGCTCCGCAATATCCCGCGCGGCACCCGACGGGTCATCGCGACCGCCGGCAGCCGTGACGACCTGGGGCGGCCCGCGATGCGCTCCGACTGGCTCGCGTGGCACTTCGCCACCGGCCGGCGGTCTCTGTTGTGGCTCACGAACGTTCGCCGCCTCGGCCGACGCACGCTGATCGCGTCGAGCTCCACGGGCATTCACATCAACCCGTCGCTCACGCGTTCGCATATCGCGTGGGTCGATCAGCGTGCGACGACCTCGCGTCTTCTCGTCCGCAAGATCACCGGCGACCGAGCGCGCTCGGTCGCCAAGGTGATCGGCCGCGACCGGATCTTCTGGACGACGGCGCTCACCAACAAGCGGGCCTACGTCACGCGCTGGACTCTGCGCGGCCGTCGCGCGCGCGTGATCGCACGCAACTGGCGCTAGCGTCGCCTGACCAGCGTCCGAGGCACGGTGCGGCGGTTGCTGGCGCCGTCGATCGCCGCGGCTGCGTCGCCTCGCGGGCCAGGCCCTCACAAAAGGGGGCACGCAGGGTCAGCCGGGTCGGCTGGCAGCCCCCGGAGGTTTGGCGAGGCCCCGAGCTTCTTCTTTGCTCCCGGGGCCGTTGATGATCGAAGTATGAAGGCCGCGTAACGACCCTACGAATCGCTGAGCGATTCGCGCCCAATACGTCACCCTGCCGCGCGGTGCAGGGGGTCCTCCGCTTTAGCGCGGCGCTTGTCGTGAGCGTCGCCGCGCTCGTCGTCGCCGTTTCGCCCGAAGGGGCGCGCGCCGCCGGCTCGTGTGAATACGACGCGACCTGGAGCGCGCCCGACGACGGCTTGGCCAGGCAGGTCGTCGAGCTGGTCAACAAGCACCGCGCCGGTCTCGGACTGCCCGCGGTTGACCACTCGCAGACCCTGGTCCGTGTCGCCGAATGGAAGGCCGGGCACATGATGGCCAACGGCTACATGGACCACGACGATCCGGCACCCCTGAATCGCACCGCTGACCAGCGTTTGGTCGATTGCGGCTATGACTCACCCACCTGGGGCGAGAACATCGCCTCCGGACAGAGCAGCGCCAAGGCGGTCGTGGACGGCTGGCTGACCTCCGAGGGACATCGCGCCAACATCGAGGACCCTGAATTCAGCGCGATCGGCGTCGCCGCCATCTCCGCGGAGGGCAGGCCGGTCTACTGGGCCCAGGTGTTCGGTGCTGTCGGCGGTGGGCCTTCCCCCGCGTCGCTTCTCGATGCTCCCGCGCGGGCGCCCCTGCCGGCTGCGGTACGACCGGCGAGCAAACAGGTGCGCGCCCCCGCGGGGCAGAAGGTCGGGAAGCGGCGCACCATCAAGCGGCGTGGTCGCGTGGCTGCCCGCCGCACTCGCCGAGTCGGCATTAGTATGCGAATCGCCACCAGGCTCACTGTCAAGGTACGAGTTCAGGGTCGCCGGGGAGCGCGACTGCTCCTGCGGTGCGGTCGGCGAACCAAGGCCAAGGCGGTCGCAGGTAAAGGCAGGGCCATGACGCTGCGCGCCCGTCGCGTCGGCGCCACGAGCTGTCGGGTGATCATTCGCGCCCCGAAGCGCAGCGTCCGCTACGAGCTGACCGCGGTCGTCCGCTAGCTCGCATCGCGCTCCTCCTCGGCCCCACGGGGCGAGGCCTTCGATCCAGCGGCGGACCAGCTTATTGGCAGAGGGGCTGAGCCGCAGCCAGCTACCCGCGAGGCGCCGGTAACGAGCTGGGCGTGGGGCTCGCCCGCGTGAGGTGCGCCTGGACGCAGGTGGCAACGCGCGCCAGCTCGCCGACGGATCCCGAGCTCGCGACCGAGGCGATGATCGACTCCGCCTCGCCGAGCTGGGCAAGGGCTCGCGCCGAAAGCGCGGCCAGGGCATTCGGGTTGGCTGGGCCGGGGTGCGTGCCGTGCGCGAGCGGTGCCGTGCGCGCGCTCAGGCTCGCGGCGAAGTCGCCGAACTTGTCACGGGTGAGCTCTCGCTTGGCGGCGTCGATGATGCGCGCCAGTTGCGGCACCGGTCCATCGAGCTCGACCGACGAGTCCGCGCCGGCTGCGGATTTCGTATCGGGTATCAGGGGGAAGGTGTGGACTCCAACATCGGCAACGTCGTAGCAACGGCGCGCGTGGCGTTAACAGCGGTAGCGATCATCGGCGCCTTTTCGCACCGCTGTTAGCGAACACGCGCGGCATGGACGACGTAGCTACGGTCGCGCGGCGGTCCGCGGCAGCTGACGCTCCATCCGATACGCGCCGGCCCACAGCGCCCGATTGCTCCGGCGTCGCTCATGCGCCTTCTCGCGCCTCGCCGCCGACGGCACGCCGAGACCGAGGGTCGTCACCTCGCCGAACTCCGAAAGCTCGGCCCGCATTCCAGCCGATCGACCGCGGCTCGTAGGTGTCGGCGCTGCGCCGGGCGCGGCGCAGCGCCCTACCAAGAAGGGGCGCGTCACCCATTGGCCCGTTTGATGAAGGTGCGCGGCGCCAGCAGTGCCCGCGGCTTCTCGGTCACAATGATGACCCGTCCACCCGGGCGCACTACCCGGGCCATTTCGGCGATGACGAGACGCTGTGCGACTGTCTAGCGACCAGCTCCGTGCAGGTAGGCGATGTCGCGCTTAGTCGTTGCGCCGAGTCGCCGCTCCTCGAGGCGCTCGGCCCACTGCTCGCCGATCACCGGCCAGCGCCTCAGCGCCGAGTCATGGCGGACGAACCACGTGTTCTCCGCGCGGGCTTGATCGCGCGCGGTGTTCATCACGTCCAGGCGCCTCATGGACGGAGTGTGCCCGCCGCCAGGGACAACTCCAAGCCGGCCGCCTGTAGAGGACGACCCTTGTCGACGCCGATGGCACCCGCGGCACTTCTCATCGACGGGGTCCCCGCGCAGACGACGCTAAGGGTTGCTTTCCACTGGTCTCATCGCTTTCTGACGTCCTGAAGCTACTGTCATAACAATGACTACCACCGCCACGAAGACCGCGCTCATGATCAACGGCCGGATCGTCGACGCCGGCAGCGCGCAGATCGCACTCGATGACGGTTTCGTCCGCGGCGACGGGGTCTTCGAGGGCATGCGCGCCTACGGTCGCCGCCCGCGCACTCCCTCTGAGCATCTCGACCGACTTCAACGCTCGGCCGACGGCGTTGGTATCACGCTTGATCGCACCCAGCTGGAGTCGGAGCTCGCCGAGTTCTGCGCCTCGACCGCCGCGACCGACTGCGCCATCCGTCTGATGGTCAGCCGTGGGGGCCAACGGGTCTGGCGCGAAGAGCCGCTGCCGCCCGACTCCGCCGGCTTGGCGCTGCTCCCCGTCGAGCATCTGGTTACGCCCCTGCTGATCGGATCCAAGACCCTGTCGTACGCCGCCAACATGCAGGCCCATCGTCGAGCGAAGGCCGCCGGCCACGACGAGGCCCTGCTCGTGCGCTCGGGCGATCAAGCGATTCTCGAGGGTCCCACCTCCTCCTTTTGCTGGATCGAGGGCGAGCAGCTCGTCTTCCCGCCGCTCGACGACGCCGGAGTGCTCGATTCCATCACCCGCCGCCTCGCCGTCCAGGCAATGCCGTCGACGACCCGCCTCGCCACGCTCGACGAGCTCGCCGAAGCCGACGGGGCCTTGCTGATCTCCACCGTCATGGAGGCGCAGCCCGTTGCGGAGGTCGCGGGGGTTGCGAGCTTCGATCCAACAGGCCCGCCGCTCCAGGCGGCGCGCGCGGCAATCAAGACCGCAATCGATGAGAGCGTAGTCGCGCTGTAGCGCTCGGCCGGGTTAGGTCGCATCTGGGCGGGCCTCCGCCTGCGTCCTCTCGTTACCGTGGCTCAGACGACGCTAGCGATTGAGGGGTCAGAGATGAGCACGGTGGTCGTTCGCTACACGCCCAGGCCGGAGCAGGCTGACGAGAACCAACGCCTCGTCGAGGCGGTCTTCGCCGAGCTGGCGGAAACCCAGCCGGAGGGCCTCCGCTACACCACGATGCGGCTCGCGGACGGCACGTTCGTGCATGTCGCTGAGGTGAACGGTGAGGAGAACCCGCTCCGCCACAGCGCGGCGTTCGCCGAGTTCCAGAAGGGGATCGTCGAGCGGTGCGAGCCCGGAAAGGGGCCAAATCCGCAGGAGGCCACGCTGCTGGGCTCCTATCGTCCCCCCTGAGTAGTCCCGCGTCAGCTGGAGGAGGCCGTCGGGGCGCGGCCGTTCTTCAGCCGCTTGACGGCGCGGGCGCGCTCCCCGGCATCGAGCACCGCCTTGCGTAGGCGGATGTGCTCGGGCGTCACCTCGACGCACTCGTCCGCCGCGATGAACTCCAAGGCGCGCTCCAGGGTGAACTTCGTAGGAGCGGTCAGCCGAACCGTCTCATCCGCCGCCGCGGCGCGCATGTTGGTCAGCTTCTTCTCACGGCAGACGTTCACGTCCATCTCCTCCGGCCGAGGGTGCTCGCCGACGATCATCCCCTCGTACACGGTCGCGCCCGGCGCCACGAAGAGGGTGTAGCGATTCTGAAGCGCCTGGACGGCGTGGCCGGTAACGAGGCCCCTTCGATCGGCCACGACGCTGCCGGAGGTCCTCGTGCGCAGCTCGCCCATCCAGGGTGAGTAGCCCTCGAACACGTGGTGCATGAGCCCCGTCCCGCGCGTCTCGCTGAGGAAATCGGTGCGAAAGCCGATCAGCGCGCGTGCCGGCACGATGTAGTCGAGCCTCACCCAGCCGGCGCCGTGGTTGGTGAGTTTCTGCATGCGAGCCTTACGCTCGCCGAGCAGGCTGGTGACCGACCCTACGTGGTCCTCCGGCACGTCGATCGTCAGGCGTTCGGTGGGCTCGCGAAGGGTGCCGTCGATCTGGCGCGTGACCACCAGCGGCTTGCCGACGGTCAGCTCGAACCCCTCTCTGCGCATCATCTCCACCAGCACCGCCAGCTGGAGCTCGCCGCGACCCTGTACCTCCCAGCTGTCGGGGCGATCGGTCGGCAGGACCCTCAGCGAGACGTTGCCGACCAGCTCTTGCTCGAGCCGGGCCTTGATGAGCCGGGCGGTGAGCTTGTCGCCGTCCTGGCCCACGAGTGGAGACGTATTGGCGCCGATGATCACCGACAGCGTCGGCTCGTCGACGGCGATCACGGGCATCGGGCGCGGGTCCTCGGGGTCGGCCAGCGTCTCGCCGATCGTCACCTCGTCGATGCCGGCGACGGCGATGATCTCTCCCGGGCCGGCCTCCTCGACCTGCACGCGCTCGAGGTTCTCGGTCACATAGACGCTGCCGAGGTGCACGTTCTGACGGGATCCGTCGGCGCGGCACCAGGCGACCTGGGCCCCTTGGCGGATGGTGCCGTGCTGGACACGGCACAGGGCGATTCGGCCCACGTAGGGCGACGCGTCCAGGTTGGTGACCCACGCCTGCAGCGGATGGTCGAGGTCGTACTCGGGTGCGGGCACGTGATCGAGCAACGTCGCGAACAACGGCCTTAGATCCGTGCCGGCGACCTCGGGGTCGAGGGTCGCTGTGCCCTCGCGGGCGTTCGTGTAGACGATGGGGAACTCGATCTGATGATCGTGGGCGTCGAGGTCGAGGAACAGCTCGTAGGTCTCGTCCACGACGGCGGAGATCCTGGCGTCGGGGCGATCGATCTTATTCACCACCAGCAGGACGGGAAGGTCCAGCTCCATGGCTTTCCTCAGCACGAACCTCGTCTGCGGCAACGGCCCCTCGCTCGCGTCCACGAGCAGTAGAACGCCGTCGACCATGGTGAGGGCGCGCTCGACCTCACCACCGAAATCCGCGTGGCCCGGAGTGTCGAGGATGTTGATCTTCACGTCGCCCACGCGCACCGCAGTGTTCTTGGCCAGGATGGTGATGCCGCGCTCGCGCTCCAGATCCATCGAGTCCATGACGCGCTCGGCGACGTCCTGGCCGGTGCGAAAGGCGCCCGACTGCCACAGCATCGCGTCGACCAAGGTCGTCTTGCCATGGTCGACGTGTGCGACGATCGCGACGTTTCGGAGCTCGCGCCGAGGTGCCATCAACTCACCGCCCGCCCGCCCGCCCGGTGCCGGGCCGCCTAGCCGGCCCGGCGATTCGCGCTCCGGCTCCCGCGCGGGACGCGCTTGCTGCCACGCGTGCCGCCCGGCTGATTCGAGGCGTGCCTGCGGCGGGCGCGCTGCTGGGGGGCGGCGTCACGTTTCGCTGCAGTTGTTCGCTGCTTCGGCGCGACCGCAACCGGCTCGCGCGCCCGCGCGGTCCGCTCGGATTCGGACAGCCCGGCGAGAAGGGCGGGGTCCGGCCCGGTGAGGGCGCCATCGATCCCGAGCTTGTTCTTGATCCGCTTTGCGTCGCGAACCTGGTCGGGCTGCAGCAACGACACTACGACGCCACCGCTTCCTGCACGGGCGGTGCGGCCCGAGCGATGAACGTAGGCCTTCAGGTCCTCGGGCGGGTCGTAGTGCACCACCGAAGCCACGCCGTCAACGTGGATGCCGCGGGCGGCGACATCCGTGGCCACGAGGGCCTTGACCTTGCCCTTCGAGAAGGACGCCAGCGCGCGGGTCCGCTGACCCTGGCTGCGCCCGCCGTGGATCGGCGCGGCGGCGATTCCCGCCCGCCCAAGCTGCTTGGCCAGCCGATCGGACCCGCGGCGTGTCCGGCAGAAGACGATTGCCGGCCACACCGCGTTCACGGCGTCTGCCGCCGTCTGCATACGCTCGTCTTTGGCGACGTTCCAGAAGAGATGCTCTGCATGAGCGATATCCGGGGTCTCTTGCCCGACCGAGTGGTGGACGGGGTTCCGCTGATACTGCTTCGTGAGCTTCGCGACGTCGCCGTCGAGCGTCGCCGAGAAGAGCATGGTCTGGCGATCGTCGGGCGTCTGGTTCAGCAGCCGGCGAACAGCGGGCATGAATCCCATGTCGGCCATCCGGTCCGCTTCGTCGAGCACGATTTGATCGACGTTGGAGAGATCGACTGCTCCGCGTTCGATCAGGTCCTCGAGGCGCCCGGGGCAGGCCACGAGTATGTCGACGCCGCGGCGCAGGGCCTTCAGCTGAGGCCCATAGCCGACGCCGCCGTAGACGGTGGCAATTTGAGCCCGAGCCGAGCCCGCGAAGCTCTTGAGCTCTTTGCTGATCTGCTCGGCGAGCTCCCGCGTGGGGGCCAGCACCAACGCGCGCGGCCGGTGCGGATCGGCGGCATGGGCACGAGCGAGGAGGGGGATGCCAAAGGCAAGGGTCTTGCCGGAGCCCGTCGGCGCGCGGCCGCACACGTCGCGGCCGGCGAGCGCGTCGGCGATCGTGGCGGCCTGGATCTCGAAGGGCTCGGTGATTCCGCGCTCCGCGAGGGCAGCGACGATCGACTCGGGTACGCCCAGCTGGGCGAAGGTCATGCTCATTTTTCTCCTGCCCGCGAGGCGGGCCCTAATTCAGGGTTCGGGACGGCCCCGAGAGCGCCCCTCGGGGGTATGCGTTGGTCTGAAACGGCTCACGATGACCGGAAAGAACCAGCGCCCGTCTGCGAACCCATCCGGCCGGCTCGGAGCCGGCGGAGAGGGTCACACTAGCGGTCTTGTGGGTCCGCGCGTCGCGATCGGCAACGCGGGAACCGTCGACACTCTGACCGGCAGTGCAGGTCGCGTGGAAGAAGACGCGTTCGGACCGCGGCGCGGGGGCGGGGATGCGCCGTCCGCCGACGCCTAGCTCAAGGTCGGGAGCGGAGCCGCCGATTCTTGGACTGCCAGTCGGCGGGACCGTCGGCGCGGCGCGGCGCGACCAAGGAGCACCGTTGACGGCACCAGATCTCCCCCTGAACGAGCAGCAGCGTCTGGCGGCGCTGCGGGCGCTGGAGCTTCTCGACACCGAGGCGGAGGAGCGCTTCGACCGGATCACCCGGCTCGCCACCGCGCTGTTCGACGTTCCCATCGCGGCGGTTTCGCTGGTGGACGCCGAGCGGGAATGGTTCAAGTCGTGCCAGGGGCTCAACACCACCGAGGGCCCCCGCTCGACCTCCTTCTGCGGACACACGATCCTCGACCAGGAGCCGCTCGTGATCGAGGATGCGGGCGCCGATCCGCGCTTTGCCGGCAACCCCCAGGTGATCGAGGACGGCATCCGCTTCTACGCGGGAGTACCGATCCGTGCAGTCGACCGGAGCGCCGTCGGCGCGTTCTGCATCAAGGATCGTGTACCCCGGCGGCTCACGGGCGAGCAGCTCGCCAGATTGCGCGATCTCGCCGGAATGGCCGAGGCGGAGCTGAACCTGGCCGAGGTGACCGAGTTGCGAGCTCTGCTCGAGGAGAGCGCATCCGAGCGGCGCCGGCTGGAGGACGACCGCGAGCAGTTCTTCGAGCTGTCGCTGGACATGCTGTGCATTGCCGATTTCGAGGGCAATTTCCAGCAGCTCAACCCTGCGTGGGAGCACACGCTCGGCTACAGCCGCGCCGAGCTGCGGGCGCAGCCGTTCATCGAGCTCGTGCACCCCGACGATCAGGAGTCGACCCTGTCCGAGGCCAAGGCGCTGGCCGAGGGCCAGGTGTGTCTGTCGTTCGAGAACCGCTATCGCCATCGCGAGGGTGGCTACCGGTGGCTCCACTGGTCGGCCTCGGCGTCCCCCGAACGTGGTCTCATCTACGCCGTGGCCCGAGACGTCACCGACCTCAAGCACATAGAGGCGCAGCTGCGGGCCGCGAAGGAAGAGGCGGAGACCGCCAGCCGCACCAAGAGTGAGTTCCTCGCAAACATGAGCCATGAGCTCCGGACTCCGCTCAACTCCGTCATCGGGTTCTCCGCCGTCTTGCTGGAGAACAGGGCCGGCAATCTCGGCCCGGCCGACCTGCAGTTCCTGGAACGCATCAAAGACGGCGGAGAGCACCTGCTGGAGCTGATCAACGACGTTCTGGACATCTCCAAGATCGAGGCTGGCAAGCTGGAGCTGGCGATCGATCAGGTTGAGCTGGAGTCGCTGGTGCGCGCCACGGTGCCCCAGTTCGAGTCGCTGGCCGGCGACAAGGGCGTCAGCCTTGAGGTCGAGGCGCCGGATGGGGCCTCCGCGAAGGTCGAAGCCGACCCGATGCGCCTCAAGCAGGTCTTGCTCAACCTGGTGGGCAACGCCGTCAAGTTCACGCCAGACGGCACGGTCACCGTGCGCGTGGTCGTCGGATCGGGTGGAAACGCGCAGGCTGTCGAGGTGGAGGACACCGGCATCGGCATCCCCGCCGACAAGCTGAGCCGGATCTTCGATTCATTCCAGCAGGCAGAGACATCGACCAGCCGCCGCTTCGGCGGCACCGGCTTGGGCCTTACCATCTCGCGGCGCCTCTGCCGACTGATGGGCTTCGATCTCACTGCTGCCAGCATCGAGGGTGAGGGGTCGACCTTCCGGATCGAGCTCCGGCCCGACTCGGTGCCAGAGTCTGACTCGGCCTCCACTTTCACCGGGGACGTCGGGGCCCTCACGGGGCCAACGACGGGGCCGCTCGTGCTGGTGATCGATGATGAGGTCGACTCCCGGATGCTGCTCAGCGACACCATCTCCGAGCTTGGCTGCCGGGTCACCACCGCGCCCTCTGTGGAGGAGGGCGTGCGGCTGGCCCGGGAGCTCGGCCCCGACCTGATCACTCTCGATCTGATGATGCCCGGTATGGACGGCTGGGAGGGGCTGCGGTTGCTGAAGTCCGACCCGGTTCTCGGCGACACTCCGGTCGTCGTCGTCAGCATCGTCGGTCGCGACCATCGCCGCTCCCTGGTCGGGGCCGCCGAGGTGCTCGACAAGCCGGTGGATCGGCGGGCGCTGGAGAGCGTGCTGGGCGACCATCTGCCCGCGCCAGGCTCGCGGGTGTTCGTGGTCGACGCCGGCGGCGCGGGCGTCGAGATGAAGCGGGTGCTCGAGCGGAACGGCCGGAAGGTCGAGGCGGCCCCGGTCACGGACGCGATCTACGACGCCATCGGCGACTTCGATCCCGAGCTCATCGTGATGGCCGTCGGCGAGACCAACCCGGCCTCGATCGGCTTCTTGGAGCGAATCCATGTGCTGCCTGGCTTCGCAGAGATGCCAGTGGTCGTGGTGGGCGCCGCTGATCTGGAGCTGTCGGAGCTGCGACGTGTCAACTCGCGGGTGGCGGCAGTGGTGTATGACGACGCCGATCTGGCCTCCGCGCTGTGGGGAGCGCTGCGCCAGGCACTCTCGGTGGCCTGAGCCGCCGCCGACCTCAGCGTCAGTCCGGGCGCGACGCGGCCGCGGCCTTCGCCGCCCGGTGGCTGTCTGGGTCGGGCGAAGGCGGCGAGAAGCCCTGGCGGGCGATGGCTCCCCATCCTGCCTTCTTGCGCACTGCCGACCAAAGGCCGCCTATCCGCCAGGCGGTAGTGAGCTGGCGGTACCCGAAGCTCTCGACCAAGGCCAGACCGAGCAGGATCGCGAGGTCCCGGCGCCGCTCGTAGCGGCGGAACGTCAGCTCTTCAAGTCCGACCGCCACCACCGAAAGGGCCGATCCGAGGAACACCGCCAGGGCCAAGAATGCCACGACGAAGGCCGTGTTCGTGACCCCCAGCACGATCGAGAGGGCCAGGGCGAGGTAGCCGAGTGCCTCTATCACGGGTCCGATCAACTCGAAGGCCACTTGGGCGGGCATTGCCACCATTCCCACCACGCCATAGCGAGGGTTGAACACCATTCCCCGATGGCGGGTCAGGGTCTGGGCCAGCCCTCGCTGCCACCGGTCCCGCTGGCTGCGTAGCGACGCTCGGTCGGCGGGCGCCTCGGTCCAGGCCACCGGGTCGGGTACGAACGCGATGTGGTAGGGGATGCGGCGGTCTCGGCAGTGGCGATGCAGTCGCACCACCAACTCCATGTCCTCGCCCACGGTGTCGGTGGCGAAACCGCCCGCGTCGGCAACGATCTCTCGCCGGAACACCCCGAAGGCGCCGGAGATGATCAATGAGGCTCCGACGGCGTCCCATCCGACTCGCCCGGCAAGGAAGGCCCGCAGGTACTCCAGCACCTGGAATCGAGGGAGCAGTCCATTCGGCAACTTGACGTCCGTGACGATGCCCGCTTCCACTCGAGAGCCGTTGGCGACACGGACGACCCCGCCGGCCGCCACTGTGCGCCGGTCGGCCAGGAAGGGTCGGGTGATCCGGGAGAGGGCATCGCGTTCCAGCAACGAGTCCGCGTCCATCGCGCAAAACAGGGGGTAACG